>CAZNNL010000057.1:0-11350 GCA_964574395.1 uncultured Oscillospiraceae bacterium
TATACACATATTCACTATTTTCCTTTTGTCATCACCGCGACGGTTTCAACATGGCTTGACTCCAAGAATTTCTAATAGATTGGTGTTATCAAAATTTGTATTCACTTGTAATGAATCGATATAGAATCGTTGATCAAAATTTGTATCTCTAATCAAGACATTGTCGATTGGGTAGGGGTGAGAATTTGAATATTGTAAAGAAAACTGTACATGACGATTATGCATGTTATCAGGATCCACGCCTGTCGTCGTACCACTGTTCGTAGTTTTGGCGAACGCACCTGGTTTGAATATCGTAGAGGTGAGCCTAAATTTAATGTTGTCACTAAAGGTTTTTGGATAGTCATTTATAGGATTACCCGCCGCATCATTGTGCATGCCCATAGGGATAATTTGGAAACTTGCATGATTAGTAATATCTGTATTAAGTTTTGCTCCAGGGAATTTTAAGCGTAGAGGAACATTGCCCATACTCACGTAGACGCCAGGTTGTGTTGCCGTTGTATCCGGGGAAGCCACGACACGATAAGAAATTGTGCCATCTTGATTTAGGACCCAACCCGGATTGTCCGCTGCGCTAAAAACGGCAGTTTTCACTGCGCCACTTGCATCCGTATATGTTGGCAAGGTTTCTGTAATAATGATTTCTTGTGCAGCGCGTGTCGTATGAATGCCTGGATTATAGCTAAGAGGGCCTCTAAAAACTGCATCCACGTTATTTGTAAAATAGAAAGTTACATCCGCAGCCCCGTTCGGGTCTATGCTGGTCCCGTCAGTTGTATTACCGCCATAAGTCGTTTGATTATCTAAAGTATAATTCTTTGCATTCAGCGCTTTAACAAAAGTAGGGTCCCTATATTTTGCGGTCATTACAGCCTGATTGTCAGCATCCTTGATGAATTCACCCTCTTTAGTAACAGGGTCTTCCTGCGTATAGAATTTAGCAAAGGGTTTCAACTGATAACCATTTGGAACAATGCGGCTCTTAAATATCAAATTATATTCAAAAGTCCCATTTACAGTTGAGTCAAGCTCATTTATATAAACACGCTTTGTCCACGTGTTTTGTGCAGCGTCGATAATGTTTCTAGAAGAAATTGCAAACGATCCCGGTGCAATTTCAAATCTCGCTATGAGATCTAATGGCACCGTAATGTCGACATAGGCATTTAATAGTTTCCCCTCAAGCTTTATTGCATCAACTGCAATTTCACCTTGCATATATTCATAGGTAAAAAACTCAAAATTGGGGGCTACTCCATTTATATTTGTATTAACAACATTGACAAGTTGGTATATAGGATCCACTGCCTTTAGGGCAGCAGGAGCAGAGCGCATTAGTGGTGTGTCAACTACTTCGGAAATTAAACCTTCAATATTTAAGCTCTTGTCAAACGCATTATCAGCAACTGTTGTCACGCTCTCAGGAAGATTGACGGTAGTTAATTGATTACCAATAAATGCATCTTTTCCGATTGTAGTCAACGAACTTTTAGGTTCATTGATGAAGTTTACTTTCGTCAATTTATTATTGGCAAAAGCACCCTCCCCTATCTCCTTCACCGTCTCAGGAATCGTCACTTCAACAAGCTTCTTATTCTCAAAAGCTTTTTTCGCAATACCCGTTACAGTTACACCATCCACTTGTGATGGAATGACTAGTTTAATTTCTGTTCCGTTGTAGTTAGTAATCACACCAGCGGCATCAATTTCATACAGCTTCAAGGTCTGCGTACTTGTGGCAGAGGTAGTTTCTTCAACAGTTGTTGTTTCTGTCGCTTGGCTGGTTTCAGCCGTGTTCTCACTTGTAACAACGACTTCGGTAGTGCTCTGGGTTGTTGCATCAGGCTTGGGTGAGCTCTCTGTACTAATCGAGTTTGTTGTTGGGTCTTCTGAAACTGTAGATTCACTCACGATTTAGACTAAGTCCGAACTAGTATCTTGAACCGTTGTTTCAGAAACTACACTTGAAGTAGTTTCAGTCTCTACAGGTATGGTTTCTGACTGTTCTACTTGTATTGTTGTTTCGACTAAATTGGTATCAAGCGCTACAACAGGCGACAAAAACTGCAGCATTAACAAAAGTACCAAAAGCAAACTAATTCTCTTTTTCATGATTACCCCCCCAAATAAGGTGCTTAACAACTACACGCAAGCAAACAATTAGAACCGAGTCCTTTTATAAGCTAGTTTGTGTATTATATTTAAGTTTAGACTTGCTATATTATATTTCAACTAAGCATCTTAGGTTTTATTTCATTAATTTTTTTAATCGTTTTTCATATATGCTAATGAAGCACCATATATAAAAACCCTTTAATACTCATGTTTCTTAGTAGTTTATGCAGGGTCATTAATAAGAATGAGTAGCTTTTAAGGTGCTACTCTTTAGTTAGAAAATCATAATTCTTAACCTATTCATCAGCTTACTTAATGGAACTTTAATACAAATTTAATTATATTTTGATTGTCAGCTCGCACATCGCGGGTTGTAGTGGTCAATATTTGCGGTAAATCCAGGGCCGCACAGAAAAAACTGGATTCACAATGGATTTAGTGGATATTCTGACCACCCGACGGGGCTACAGATGCAAAAGTGATCAATATTTGCGGTAAAGCCACGGACGCGCAGAAAAAACCGGATTCACAATGGATTTAGTGGAGATTTTGACCACCCGACAGTGCTACAGAGGTAAAAGTGGTCAATATTTGCGGTAATGCCACGGACACGCAGAAAAAACCGGATTCACGATGGATTTAGTGGAGATTCTGACCACCCGACAGGGCTACGGAGGCAAAAGTGGTCAATATTTGCGGTAAAGCCACGGACGCGCAGAAAAACCGGATTCACAATGGATTTAGTGGAGATTTTGACCACCTACCAGCTCATTAGGCTTGCTCGTTACTTGAAGCTAGAAATCTTGTTTAAAAGTAGAAGGGTGTAGGTCGTTAAACCTACACCCTCCTCATGCGTTTAAGCTTTTTTGTCAGAGTTTATTTTTCTGACTTCTTTCTGCGAACTAAGATTACGCTAAGTGCTGCGGCTAGCGCGAGGCCTGCCCATGCTGCTCTTTGTAGATCATCTGATTCACCGGTGCGAGGAATCGTTGTAGATTTCTTACCAGTTGTTTTCGTAGTAGTTGCTGCTGTAGTAGCAACTTGTTTCTTTCCAACCACTTCGATGACGTCTTGGATATTATCTTTGCTTAGTGTAACGGGGTCACCGACTGAAACGGTATAACCAGCGCCCTCACCTGCTGCCAATTTCACACTGTATGTACCTCTGCTTAGACCAGTAAGAACGGCGTCTTGATAAGTAAATACAGATACTTCATGACCATTCGGGTAGCTAGGTCCAGTCACGATGACTTTAAAGTTTGCGACGTCGTGTACGCTTTTGCCATTCTCATCAAAGAGGAACTTCTTAATGATTAAGGTGTAGTCTCCTTTTTTAACAGTCACTTTAATATTGACTGTGTCTGTGGAGCCATCTGGATAAATCACTTTGACTGTTCCATCCGTTGTAGGGATATCTTCTTCAATAGGAGGTACTTCTTCACTTGCTAGATCAAGCTCTGGTGCCTTCTCTGCAATAGCAAGAGTTTCTGGAACTGGCACAGACTCATCTACTGGAGCTGCTGCTTCCACTTCAACAAGTTCCTCAGCTACAACTGGCGCTGCTGGCTGACTGTCTGCTGTGGCATAGATTGCCAATGGCCCGACATTAACCAAGCTAAAAACCAGCGCTAGTAAGAAAGATATGTATACTTTCTTAGTATTGTGTTTAACTTTCATAATCTCCTCCTATAGCATCTATCGATATATAATGTCTATATATGTTTAGATACTATCACAATTACTATATTAAACAACTATGTTGTGCTGTTTTTGTTACTAATTTTGTTACTGAATTGGTTGAACTTAATACCATTAATACAGATTTAACAGCTAAGTAACGCATTGGAAATACAAACAATGTTAAGTAAGCCTGACAAGATTAATCAAAGTCCAGCTAATAAAGTTCCTCAATTATTGAAACTGAAAGCCCCAAACGAACATGCCGCTACGAGAGCGACTATTTTGACCAACTGACAACTAGACTAAACCCCAACGGCCTCCTCCATCATCAAGAGATAGCGTTCGAATTCTTGCATGGCGGCTTCAATAGGTCGAGGTTTGGACATGTCTAGGCCGGCTTTCGAAAGTACGTTGAGGGGATAATCGGAATTTCCAGCGGATAGGTACGTGAGGTACTTGTCGACGGCGCCTTTTTTGCCAGACAGAATGCTTGAAGAGAAAGCGGTGGCTGCGCTGAAACCCGTGGCGTATTGGTAGACGTAGAAGTTGTAGTAGAAATGGGGAATTCTAGCCCATTCGAAGGATATTTCTTCGTCGAAACTTAGGGCGGGGCCGTAGTAGTCGCGGTTGATTTTGCCATACGCATCACATAGGAAATCGGCGGTTAAGGCTGTGCCATTTTGATCCTCGGCGTGAATGAGTTGTTCAAATTGTGCGAACTGTGTTTGGCGGAAAACGGTTCCCTTGAAACCGTCTAAATAGTGGTTGATGTAGTGTAAGCGCAGAGCCGGATCCTTTTCGTTTTCCAAGAGATAGGCGGTGAGCAGGTTTTCGTTGGTCGTCGAAGCAATCTCTGCCAAGAAGATGCTGTAATCTCCGTAAACGTAGGGCTGATTTTGACGCGTCAAGTAGGAATGGACGCTGTGTCCGAGTTCATGGACAAGGGTAAACAGATTGTCCAAAGTATCTTGCCAGTTGAGCAAAATGTACGGAACAGTATCGTAACCGCCACCTGAATATGCTCCCGAGCGTTTGCCCTTATTCTCCAACACATCGATCCAGCGTTCGGTAAAGGCTTTTTCCACAATCGCTAAATAATCCGTACCTAAAGGAGCCAATGCCTTCAATGTGATGGACTTGGCTTCTTCATAAGTAATCTTGACGTCAGCGGAGGTCAGGGGTGTGTACAAATCATATGAATGTAGTTCATCGACCGCCAAAATACGCTTGCGCAAGTCAACGTAGCGATGCAGCAAGGGTAAGTTTTTCTGCACGGTTTTCAGCAGATTGTCATAGACTTTTTCGGGAATGGAGTTGTTAAACAAGGCTGCTTCGCGAGCGGTTTTGTAGCCGCGCACATCTGACAGGTAGTTTTGTGATTGCACATTTCCACCCAACAGGCTGGCAAAAGTATTCCTAAACTGTTTATACGTATCATAAACCGTCTTAAAGGCATTCTCTCTCACTTTGCGATCACGGCTTTCCAAGAAACGACCGAACCTTCCATCCGTCAGTTCGACTTTCTCCCCCTTCTCATTTTCAATATCGGGATACTGTAAATCTGCATTGTTTAAAATAGAAAAACTCTGAGAGGAGGCGTTGAATACGCGGCCACCTTTTGCCAACAATAATTCCTCTGCTTGCGACAAAGTGTGGGCTTTGGATAAACGCGTTTCTTCTAATAGGTGCCTATAAGCCTCTAGTTCAGGCGTTGTTTCAAAAAACTTCGCCATTTTCGCGTCATCAAGCGCATTCAGCTCAGGCTTGAAAAACGCAATCTTGGCACCGAATTTAGTGTAAATAGACAAGGCACGTTGTTGCATAGCCGTGTACTTACTTACGGCTGTGTCTGAGTCGTGCATCATGTGCGCATAGGCGTAAAGTGTTTCCAAAGGCCTCGCCAATTTGGCGTAGTATTCACAGGCTTTGAGTAGATTTTTACCACTCCTGCCAAGCTTTCCTGCCATCGATTCTTCTGTTTCCAGCAAGTTTTCATAGGCCTTCAAAGCCTTCTCCCATGCCGCATCGCTCGAGAAAATTTTGTTTAAATCCCATGTCATTTCAACAGGGACCTTGTTTCTTTGCGGGACAGCTTTCGCGGTATTATCTATTTTCGCCTTTTCTTTGGCTGGTGTTTTTTTTGTTTTATCTACTTTTGAAGTTTTTTTCTTAGCCATAATTGCATTTCCTTTCTTCAGGAGCCCATAAATTGTGCGAATTTTGGGCTAATAGCTAGGTTCATTCCCTAATTCTTACACATAATTTCGCTTTTCTTCTTGGCAAAAGCAAGTGCTTTTCCACAAACATGAGTCGTTTTGCCAAAATATTAACCTAATATTATAATGGTTTAAAATCCCACAACAAAGCCTTGTACAAGACTTTCCCTTAGGTTTTATTAAAGCTTTTCTTCTGTTAGAATACCATTACCTTTTGATTACCAAAAGGTGTCAGAAGAAGGGGGCCGTAGCCGTAGTGGAATATGAAATCATCTGGGATAAGACACTTGAGTTTATCAAGAATACCGTTTCAAGCGTAGATTACAACACTGTTTTCAAGCCTTTGAAGCCTGTGGAGGTGGATGGGGCGTATTTACTCTTGGAATGTCAAGATAGCATTCACCTCTCTTTTAGCGAGAAAAGTAGAAAAACTGTGGAAGATGCTTTGAAAAATGCTTCGCCGTCGCGCTTGATGGTGCGTTTCGTTTTGCCAAAGAAAAGAATACGTAAAGTTGCTGCGCCTAAAGAGGAAGAAAGTGTAAGTAATCTCAATCCCTCTCTGAATTTTGATAATTTCGTCGTCGGTACCGGTAACAACTTCGCTTATAACGTGTGTTTTTCGGTCGCCAAATTGCCAGAATCCAACAATAAGTCGAAGAATATGTTTAATCCGCTCTTTCTTTATGGTGGTTCAGGTCTTGGCAAAACCCACCTCCTCCAAGCAATCGGCAACGAAATCGTCGACCTCCACCCCGAAAAACGTGTCGTTTACACCCAGTGCGAAACTTTTCTGAACGAGTTCATCTCCTCCCTATCCTCAAAATCCTTTGAGCCATTCAGAAAAAAATACCGCAACTGTGATTTTCTCCTCATTGACGACATTCAATTTCTCGAAAACAAAGAAGGAACACAGGAAGAATTTTTCCACACCTTTAATGCGCTTTACGAACGTGGCAGTCAGATTGTCATGACTTGTGATAAGCCACCGACACAGCTCAATTCGCTGGAAAAGCGCCTAATAACCCGTTTCTCTAGCGGCGTGCTGGTTGATATTCAAGCCCCAGACTACGAGACACGTGTCGCAATTTTGAGAAATATGGCTAGTTCTAATCACATCGAATTTCCCGATGATGTCATCGACTACATCGCCAGCAATATTTCTTCCAATGTGCGCGAACTAGAGGGTGCTTTCAAGAAGGTGCTCGCCTATACGCAACTGCAGGGTGAAGTAACGCTCAGCATGACGCAGCAGGTTTTGCAGGACATGATCCACCCCCAAGGCGCTAAAAAAGTGACACCTGAAACAATCATGAACGTGATTAGTGCCTACTACAACATCTCCGTTGACGACATTATGTCACCTCGCCGCGACAAAAATATCGCTTACCCACGCATGATGGCCATGTACTTTTTTAGAAATATCCTCGATATGACTTTAGGGAAAATTTCAGAATATTTTGGCAAAAAAGACCACACCACCGCGAGAAGCGCTTGTAAAAAAATTGATACAATAGTAAAAGATAAAGAAGTCCCTTTCTGTGACGAAATTGAAGAACTTAGAAAGCGCATTTCTATGTAAAATACTAAGGACAAGTGCTCTGCTTCAGCTCATGTACTTGTCCACAAAAAATAGTGTTTATGTGTGTAAAACAGTTGTGTATAAGAAGTGATTAAGTTTTTATCCACAATAACAACAAAGTAAACACAAAATTAGAACCACAAAAAGCAGGGCTTAAACACATACAGAAAACGTGATGAAGCATGGTAACAGCAGTTTTGCAGACTTAGACACATTATGAACAGACCATATTAATACGACTACTAAATAGACTTTATATTACAAGCATCGACCACAGCACCGCTGTAAAGAAAAAAGGAGAACAATAATGAAATTTATTTGTGCAAAGAACGATTTACAAGAAGCAGTCAACAGTTGTCTGCGTGCTGTATCTCCACGTTCAACCATGGCCATACTGGAAGGTATTTTAATCGAGGCCGATAAAGAACTTGTTCTCACCGGATACGATACCCAAATTGGTATACGTGTCAGCTGCATGGCAGAAGTTACAAATCCAGGAAGACTAGTGATTAATGCCAAACTCATTAGTGAAGTCGTGCGCAAACTACCTGATGGCATGGTTGTTTTTAACCAAAAACAAGACGGACTGATTGAACTTAGTGCTGGCAGAAGCTCCTTTAAACTTAAAGTTATGGAAGCCGATGCTTTCCCAAAAATTACAGATGTGGATACTGAAAAGGCAGAAAAGCTTTTTATTAAACAGGCTGTTTTGAAAGACATGATTAATAAGACCGTTTTTGCTGTCAGTACGGATTCTGCCAGACCAAATCTAAATGGAGCCTTACTCAGCTGTACTGCTGACAAAGCTTCTATGGTTGCTATCGATGGTTTTCGATTGGCTCTTTATACTGTTGAACGTGACGAAGAAACGGAAGCATGGCCTACGAGTAAATTTATTATTCATGGCAAAACCCTCCGCGAACTCGTTTCCCTTCTGAAAGACAAAGATGTCGTCTCAGTCTATGCCGGTGCCAACAACATTATGTTTGATATGGGTAACGTTCGCCTTAATTCGGGTTTAATCCAAGGCGATTTCATGGACCATACGAAAATTTTGCCAAAAAGCAGCCAAAGTGTTTTACATCTTGAAACACGTGAATTACTTAATGCTTTTGAAAGAGCATTCTTAATGGTTTCCTTAGAAAATAATCGCTTCCCTGTGACGCTTCAGACTTTAGACGACGAAAGCCTTCAAATCAGCATAGATTCTGTTCGTGGTAGCTTTAATGAAGAACTAAAAGTTAGTTTAGATGGTGAGGCTATTTCATCTGACTTTAATCCAAAATTGATGATGGATGCGCTAAAAGCCATTGATGATGAGCGCATTAAGCTGAACTTCACAGGCTCTGTTGGTCCTTGTGTCATAGAGCCAGAGGAAGGTGATGGTTTTGCCTACCTTATCCTCCCCTTAAGGAAATTTTGATTACGGCCTTGGCCTTAGACAGAGGCATGTATGGAAGTTCGTAAACTTACGCTGCAGCAATTTCGTAATTATGAAAGCTGCAGTTTAGAGTTTTGTCCCGGAGTTAATGTGATAACCGGTGAAAACGGTCAAGGAAAAACGACGCTTTTAGAAGCCATTTTTCTTTGTACTTGTGCGCGTTCGCATAAGACTTCTAAGGACAAAGAACTTATCCACTACGATACGAGTGAGTATAAAGTTGAATTAGAATTTGTTGCCAATCCAAGTCTCAATGATTTTTCAGAAACCTTGGAAATAGGCTATTACGAAGCAATTGCTGGGTATGCAGAACGCAGTCGTAATACACGTATTATTAAATATAACGGTGTGAAACTTGATCGAGTTGCCGAAATGATGGGACTTTTTAATGCCGTTATTTTTGCACCGGAAGACATCATGCTTATTAAAGAGGGTCCACAGGGACGTAGGCGTTTTTTAGACCTTTTGATTTCACAAGTTAATCGTCACTACTTCTCTTCCCTGCAGTTATACGGCAGCGTACTTTTACAACGCAATCGTTTATTAAAATTGATGAAAGAGCGTGGAGGTGCTGGACAGGACGAGCATTTGGCCAGACAGCTCTCCGTGTGGAATGAACAACTCATAACACATGCTTCTGAAATTATTTTACAACGCTTAAAATATGCAGCAATGCTGGCAAAACACGCAGCAAATTTTCATAATCAGATTTCCTCAGGCTCTGAAAACATGCTCTTACGCTATGAAACACTTTCTGGCTTGACTGCTGAGAGCAGTCTTGAAGACATTGCCAATAGATATGGCGAGATTTTATTACGACATGAATCCGAAGATATTTTTAGAGGCTCAACTTCTGTTGGACCCCATCGCGATGATATAAGTCTTAAGATGGATGGTAAATCACTTCGCTCTTTCGGTTCTCAAGGCCAACAACGCACTGCTGTCTTGTCGTTGAAGCTGGCGGAGTTGGAATTGTTGAAAGAATTTACCGGACAAACGCCCGTTCTTTTGCTTGACGATGTTCTTCCAGAACTAGACGAAAATCGACGTTTGAGCCTTGTCAACAGTCTCAAAGACGCCCAGGTATTCATCACTTGCACAGACATCGATGAAGTGCACGAAAAGCTACGCAGTCTCCTTGCCGATAAAGGCAGCCGAACCTATATTGTGAGCAACAACCAAGTGACGGCTGTTTAGGGGTGTTTTTTGAAAACTCCGCTGAAATTGGCAAAAAAGCAGCTTGTATGCCGGTTTCCAGCCCAAAACACAGTTTTACTCGAAAAAATTGTCAAAAAAACAACTTGTATGTCTGTTGAGGCCCTCAAAAGCTATATTTCCGCTCGATATCTTCGTACAAGCTGTTATTTTGACAATATTTTAAGGGATTTGGGCTGTTTTCTAAATTTTTCTTCGCACAGGTTGTATTTTTGCCAATATTATTGAGATTTTTAAGATTTATTGTTCGCAGAAAATCTATTACCAATACTCCATTATATATTAATCGTTCCAAAAATAACTACCCATTTAGCAGGTATTTCAGATTGAATCAGTCTACTAAAATTAAGCTGTATGAAAGTGTCCACGTCAGTCTATTATCGTTATTTCAGAACTTGGGTACTTATTTTTAGAATTTGCGCACTTAAAATTGGAGGGCTTTTATGGGACTGTTTGATAAAAAAACTTGTGATCTCTGTGGAAAAAAATATGGTCTATTGGGCGGAAAAAAGCTTGAAGATGGTCTTATATGTAAAGATTGTCTAAAAGATGCAAGTCCTTGGTTGGGTTCTGCTAAACAACAGAGTGTTGATGATATGAAACGTCATTTAGCATATCGTGAAGGGAATCAGAAAGCCTTGGAGGGGTTTTTGCCAAACCGCTCTATAGGTTCAGATATGAAAATATTTGTCGATGATCGCCAAGGTCTTTTCGCCTTAGCACGTGGTGACTATAGCAAGATTAACGCGGATTTATTGCGTTTCGACCAGCTATTATCCATTAATTTTAGAGTAGATGAAACGCGACAAGATTTGTCGGACAATGAAAAGAAAAACCAAAGTGCTCCAGTCGGTCAAGCACTCGGATCTATGGGCTATAACCAACAAGGACTTAATCAACTAGAGTTTGCCTTAGGCTTAACACCTGGTCTTGACCAAAATGGCAGAGCATGTGATGAGCGGAACTACAAATACAGCTATCGTTTTGATTTTACATTAGATATTAATCATGAGTGGATTAATCAAATCCGTTTTAATATTAGCGACGGTTTTAGTAAAAATCGCCATTCGAGTGAATTCCAAAGTGCTGCTAGCACCGCTA
>CAZNNL010000058.1:0-11002 GCA_964574395.1 uncultured Oscillospiraceae bacterium
CTTTCTTAAATATTTTGGGTACGACACTTCCGCCTATTGCAGGTGTAATTCTGGCTGACTACTATTTCATCACCCGCTTTGTGAAAAAGGAAGATTATCATTATGGGGAGGGCTCAAAGTATGCTGTCGTGAATTGGCTTGCTTTTGCCATAACAATAATGTCCGCCTTAATTGCCTCGCAGTTGAAATTTTTCACGCCCTCTGTCAATAGCATCGTCATTGCTTTTGTCAGTTACAGTATCCTTGCTCTACTCTTAGATAAATTTAAAGTTTCCTATCACGTCGGTTCAGCCGGTGAAAATGCTGCCGGTTATTAAGAGAGGAGCTTACAATGATTAAAAAAGATTTAAAAATACTAGCGATTGCCTCGATTCTCGGAGGTGTTCTCAACCTCTTAGCCATCATCGGAGAAGTGCATTGGTACAAGATATTCTGTTTTCTACTGATGGGTATTTTTCCCTTGGCCTTGGGCTTGCTCTCGCTCAAATCTGAAGACGCCAAACGCATCCGTAGCTTAGCTTGGGTTAGCCTTCTATCAGGACTTTCCATCTTGATTATGGCCACTTCTGATTTCTACCGAGCCGATAATATGCCTTTTATTAATTATTTATCTGCTGCCGTGCTTATCATCAGTTCTGTTTATGGTTTATACCAAACCGTTCGGGTGCATAACTTGGATATCGTGCCTTAAAGAAAGAGAGAAAAGAAATGGGTCTTTATAGTGAAATGCTCAGCCAGGAGCGTCTTGAAAAAAACTTTGCCACCGCGCAAAACATCTTGCTTATCACCTGTCCTGGTTGTGCCTGTGAAAGTCTATCCTACTCTGAAAATTTACCCAATCGGGCTTTAGAGGCAGGTCTGGATATGGAGCAAAGCGCTCTGGCAATTCGCGTGGTGCGTGACCGCTGGATCGAATATTTAAATGCCGAAGGTAAAACGGTCAGCAACTTAAACTTGGCTTTCCCTTGTGAAATGTATGAGCGCGATCGAGAACTGATTCGCGAGAATTTGGAAGGTAAGGATTGCGTTGCTGTCCTCTCATGTTCCAGTGGTTTTGTTGGTATCAGAGACCTACTCCAAGATTGCTTTGACGGTAGCCTTGTACCAATGATGAAAACCAGCGGTAGTTTTGTCTTTCGCTTGGTCGATGACGGTAGTAACAAGAATAACAAAGTCGAGCGCGAAACGGCACGTATCGTACGTTTTGGGGAAGTCCATCAGTAAGTTACAAAATTCAAAAAATTAATTTCGCATAGATGTTTATTGGCAAAAAGTATGCAGGGATAGCTTTGCGCTGTCCGAAAGGAGAAAAATATGATTACAACAATGAGAGATTTAGATGATTACATTCGCGGAGCAACCTTGTACGGTACTGGGGGTGGCGGCAGCGAAGTTATGGGCAAAAACCTGCTCTTAGGCAGCTTCAAGGAGGGCAGCACTATCGAATGGTCCAGTCTTGAGGACTTGTCTGACGACGATTATGTCTGTACGGCATTTTACATGGGTTCCATTGCTCCACTTTCTGACGCGGAAAAAGCGCAGATGTTAGCCCTTGGCTTAACGGAGAAAAAGGTAGAGCGTGTTTTAATCGCCGCTGTTCGCGAGCTAGAAAAAGAATTGCAAATAAAGATTTCCGGCATCATCCCTGTAGAACTGGGCGGCCTCAACTCCGCTGCTCCAGTAGATGCCGCTATGCAGATGGGCATTGCTGTGATTGATGCCGACTTAGCAGGCAGAGCGGTGCCTGAGGTCGCTCAAACCTTGCCTCGTATCAACGCCGTGCCCATCTGTCCAATTGCCTGCTGTGATGCTTGGGGAAATATTTGCATCATCAAACAGACACACAGTTATGATGTGGCAGAGATGCTTGGAAAGATGCTCAGTATTCCCGCTTTTGAACCGATTGGCTTGGCCTGCTTTGCTATGACTGTAGCTGAAGCTAAAAACAACGTGCATCTGGGTTCACTGAGCCGTTCTCAAGACATTGGCAAAGCGGTGCGCGAGGCCCGGGAGGCGGGTGCGGATCCAGGGCTTGCTTTTGCCAAAGCTAGTGGTGGAAAACTTGTCTTTAGAGGAAAAGTTACGGGACATGAGTGGAGTAGCGAAGGTGGCTACATGATTGGAACGAATACAATCGAAGGCGGAGATGAATTTAGTGGCAAAACGTTGCGTATTTGGTTCAAGAACGAAAACCACATGAGCTGGCTGGACGGAGAAACCTATATTATGAGTCCGGATCTGCTGCAAGTAGTCGATGCCGCAAGCGGAGACCCCATCACCAATGCGGACATTAGCGAAGGGATGCTTGTTTCTGTAGTGGGCATAGCGAACGAACTTTACCAAAACGAAGCGGGCATTCATTTGCTGGGACCAGCGCATTTTGGCTTTAGCGACATTCCCTATCGTCCGATTCAAGAAATTGAGGATATGGCATGATTGCGGCAGAGCGTTTATGTAAAGATTTTCGAGACTTATGTCGGATTGAATCTCCTTCCGGAGCAGAACGTCCTATGGCTGACGAAATCCTACGACGCTCACAGGCATTGGGACTTGTGGCGCAAGAAGACGAAGCAGGTCAAGGTATAGGAGGAGACAGCGGGAACATCTTGCTGCGTATGAAGGGTGATTCTAATAAACCTAGTCTGCTTTTCTGCGCACACATGGATACGGTCAAGCCCTGCTATGGTAAACAAGTACAGGAAATTGACGGACGCTATGTCAGTTCAGGCGACACCATTTTAGCGGCAGATGATTATGCGGGAATAGCCATTATCTTTGAACTCATTCAATGTATCAAGGAACAAAACATCCCGCACGGCCCGCTGCTATTTTTGTTTACCGTAGGTGAAGAAAGCGGCTTGTCAGGTTCGCGCAACATGCACTTTGATGACTTGACTGCAGACTATGCTTTTGTCTTAGATCATTGTGGCAAAGCGGGCTCCTTCATTGCCTCCGCCCCCGCTCACGACCGTTTGTCTCTTAAAATTACAGGCAGAGCAGCGCATGCCGGCGTTGAACCAGAGCAGGGACTTAGTGCGATTCGCGTTTTAGTGGATACACTAAGCAAACTTCCCATGGGTCGCTTAGATGAAAGTACGACTTCGAATTGGGGCACGATTTCGGGTGGTCAAGCGATGAACATTGTTTGCCCCGAAGTGACTTTGGTTGGTGAGGTGCGGAGCAGTTCATTGATGCGTCTCGACGAGGAAGTGGAACGTTTACGCGCTGCCTTTAAAAAAGCAGCCGAAGAAACTTCTGCACAAATCGATTTTGTTGCTGAGCGTCTTTACTATCCGATTCAATGTTTGCCAGATGACCCAATTTATCAATTGTTGGCAAAGGCGGCCAATAACTGTCGCGTGCTGCTGAATGCTGAAAAATCTGGTGGCGGTAGTGATGCTTCGGTACTAGTAGCTCACGGCATTCCTGCTGTAACCCTGGCTGTGGGCTATGAGAAAATGCACAGTGTCGACGAGTTTTTAGTGATTGACGAGTTCGTTAAAGCAGCTGAATTCGCTTTGGCCTTGGTGAAGCAGTAGTTCAACAGTGGTCAAAAATACAGGCACAACGAGTTAGTAACTTGTTGTGCCTGTAAATCATTCTCAGAGATTCGCTGCGCAGAGCGACATGAGCAAACTAGCCAAATACCGCTAACAAGAAACCCGCAGCGACGGCGGAGCCAATGGCGCCAGCGACATTGGGGCCCATGGCGTGCATGAGCAGGTAGTTGCCAGGGTTGGCTTTCTGGCCTTCGACTTGTGAAACGCGCGCGGCCATGGGGACGGCAGAGACACCGGCGGAACCGATGAGGGGGTTGATTTTGCCACCCGTTAACTTATAGAGAACTTTTCCAAAAATCAGTCCCCCAAAAGTGCTGAAGCTAAATGCCAAGAGACCGAGGACAATAATTTTAATTGTGCCAAGGCTCAGGAAACCGCCGCCGCTGACGGGGTTATAACCGACAGCCGTTGCGCCTACCGTTACACCCAAGAATATAGTGACGATGTTCATCAAGGCATTTTGTGCCGTGTCGTTTAGGCGTTCCACTACACCACATTCTCTAAACAAATTTCCGAGCATCAACATTCCGATAAGTGGTGCTACGGATGGCAAAAGCAAAATCGTAAAAATTGAAACCGCAATTGGGAAGATGATACGTTCGCGCTTGGACACAGGTCTGAGCTGCTCCATCACAGTTTCTCTTTCTTTCTTTGTTGTAACTGCTTTCATAATAGGTGGCTGAATAAGTGGAATTAAAGCCATGTAGGAATAGGCTGCAATCGCAATCGGACCGAGTAGGTGAGGGGCTAATTTAGAGGTTAAGAAAATGGCGGTCGGGCCGTCTGCTCCACCAATGATCCCTATTGAAGCGGCTTCTTGCAGGTTGAAGCCCAACACAGAGGCGAGGATAAAGGCAGCGTAGACACCAAGCTGAGCTGCGGCGCCTAAGAGCAAAGATATCGGTCTGGCAATTAAAGGACCAAAGTCTGTCATGGCACCAATCCCTAAGAAAATAAGCGACGGGTAAATGTTGAGTTTGACGCCAAGATAGAGGAAGTCAAACAAGCCACCTTTTTCGATAATTTCTTGGATGTTGATGTGGCCGCTGCCTGTGAATAATTCTGGGTGATAAAGACCAGAGATTGGTAAGTTGGAGAGCAGCATACCAAAGGCGATACAGACGAGCAGAAGCGGTTCGAACTTTTTGACGATGGCAAAATACAACAAAACGCAGGCGACGAGAATCATGACGACGTTTTGCCAGCTTAAAAATAAGTGCGCAAAACCAGACGACTCCCAAAAATTAATTAAAATACTATTTATATCCATGACTTCCCCCTTATTCCAAGAACAATAGGGTTTGACCGGTCTCTACATGGCTACCCTTCTCGATTACGATATGCGAGACAAGGCCATCCTTAGGGCTAGTGATTTCGTTTTCCATTTTCATCGCTTCAAGGATGCAGAGGGTGTCACCCGCCTTAACCTGTGTCCCAGGCTGAACGTTAACCGAAAGAATGAGACCATTCATGGGGGCGGGAACGGCTTCCCCTTGCCCTTCAACTGGAGCAGGACTGGCAGCTTGTGCCGTTGCCGCAGGTGCTGGGACCGCAGCTTGTGGAGTTGCCGCGAGCGTCGGCGCAACAGGTGCAGGGGTCGGTGTATCATGGACATCGACCATGATGACTTCACCTTCTTCTACTTCTACGATGTAATCTTTTCCTTCTAATGAAATTTTATAGCGCATGATTATCTCCTATTTACTAATGGGGTCAGATTCGGTATTGCTTGTGTCCTCTTGGATCGACAGGAAACGCAGACGATTCAGCGGTTTTTGCAAGCGCTCTGCGACAATGGCCATGAGCATGGCAGCTGTACGTGGATCAACGCCGTTCAAGTCGAGTTCGCCTTGAGAGCCTACGGCAGGGACTTGTGCTTTCTCACTAGCTTTCGCCGCTTGCGGTTCCATTTGATAATTCACCTTACTTGCTGCCACATCGGTCGTCTCAACTGCCGGCGCCTTAACACTTTTAGCGATGAGACCAATGATGCCTTGCAAGATGAGTAGCACGAAAAACACCAACGCAAACCCAAAGAGCGATACCAAGAAAAGTTCGCCGAGGCTGAGCTTGCTGAGTTGTTGCGCAACAATAATCTTGGCAAAACCTAGCCCTGCTAACGGACTGAACATCAACAGATTAATTAACATACTTCACCTCAAGACAACGCTTCTATCTTGTAAGCCACGCGATTCTTTCGATCAGCGGCGCGCTTCTCTAAAAATGGTCTGGTAATTTGTGGGAAGACCACGTAAGAAAGCACATCCTCGGGTGACTCGGCTAAGCTGCCTATCTCTTTTGCTGCGTCCTCATAACCATCTGCTAAGGTGCTGGCAAAACGACCTGTAAATGGCTGCTCATCACCCAAAACTTGCTTGAATAATTCAGGATTGATTTCTCCTGGTGCTTTGCCATACTCACCCAAGAAATAGGATTTCAATTCATTACTAATATTCTTGTAGCGTTCTCCTAAAAGCACATTCGTGACTGCTTGAACACCGACCATCTGACTCATCGGGGTGACCAGGGGGGGATAACCAAGATCTTTTCGCACGCGAGGGATCTCATCTAAAACTTCGTCGAAACGAAACATTGCGTTCTGACTCTTGAGTTGTGCAATCATGTTGGAGAGCATACCGCCCGGGACTTGATAAGTTAGGGCATCGGTCTGCGTTTCCATGACATAAGGATCTATCTCGCCGTCGGCAATAAACTGTTGTTTCAGGGGCTTGAAATAGTCATTTACTTTCTTTAGCGCTTTTTGATCCAAATTCACTTCGTAACCCAATTGCTTGAGGGCGTATGCTAGCGATTCGGTGGATGGCTGTGAAGTACCGCCAGAAAAAGAAGAGATGGCAGTATCGATGACATTAGCACCTGCTTCAACCGCTTTTAGATAAGTCATGAAAGCAAGACCAGTGGTGGAGTGGGTATGTACATGTATGGATAAATCGGACTCAGCACGGATGGCTTTGACTAGATCAAAGGCTTCTCCAGGACCCATGACCCCGGCCATGTCTTTAATACAAAGAGAGGTAGCTCCCATGCTTTCAATCTCTTTGACAAGTTGGACATAGAGCTCCAAATTATGGATAGGGCTTGTGGTGTAACTAATTGCTACTTGTGCTTCTGCTCCGTGCTTCAATGTTTCTGAAATCGAAGTTTCTAAGTTGCGCAGGTCGTTTAATGCATCAAAGATACGAACCACGTCTATGCCATTTTTTATGGAGTACTCAACAAACTTACGCACGACATCGTCAGGATAATGTTTATAGCCTAATAAATTCTGTCCGCGTAGAAGCATTTGTAATTTGGTATTAGGGCAATGTTTGCGAATTTTTCTGAGGCGTTCCCAAGGATCCTCATTTAAGTAGCGGAGACAGGAGTCGAACGTTGCTCCGCCCCAGCATTCTAAGGACTCATAGCCCACTTGATCTAGTGCTTCCAGGATGTCTGCAAAATCGCTGTAAGGCAAGCGTGTGGCCATTAAGGACTGATTTGCATCCCGTAAGACAGTTTCGGTAAACTTTACAATCATCTTTGAACCTCCGTTTTCATGGTCTTTTATCACATAATTTTATGAGAGCGCTAGATCGTTTTTAAGCTGTTCTAGCGCGTGTCTCCAAGCTGCAGCAGAAGCATCGGAAGGCATGCGCCAGCTTCCGCGAGGGGATAAGGCTACACCGCCAACTTGAGGTCCGTCAGGCATACAAGAACGTTTGAATTGTTGGCTGAAGAAGCGACGGTAAAAGGTATCGAGCCACTTAAAAATAGTTGCTTCGTCAAAAACAGGAACCGCCAGAGAAGCATCGCTGAGTGCAGCTTCGTGCGGTCGGGTAGCATCGGTGGAGAAGGTTTGTTTGGTCAAATAAAAAATCTTTTCTGGCCCAAAACCTTGCCTTAAAAAAGCGTAGAGGAAGAAATCGTGCAAGATATATGGTCCTGTACTATCTTCGGTTAACTGTGCGATTTTCCCTTCTTTGTCGGGTGGCAAAAGTTCCGGTGAAATAGGGGTAGCCAGAATATCTCTCAAGACCTTGGCAATCTGTCTTGGCTTTTCGCCAGCCTCCTGCTCCAGTAGGTAGGCTTGATAGGCAAGTAAATGTCTGACTAAGGTTTTCGGAACAGAACCATTCACACCGTACATCGACATGTGATCACCGTTATAGGTACACCAGCCTAATGCCAGCTCGCTGAGATCACCCGTTCCGATTACCAAACCACCAATTTTATTGGCGTAGTCCATCAGAATTTGTGTGCGCTCACGTGCTTGGCTATTTTCGTAAGTGACGTCATGGATGGCAGGGTCGTGTCCAATATCAATAAAATGTTGCGCTACGGCGGGTACAATATTGATTTCTTTACTCGTCAGGCCATAAGCCTTCATTAACTTGAGTGCGTTTTGGTAGGTGCGATCACTCGTGCCATAACCGGGTAAGGTTAGTGCATGTATATCTGAAAGTGGCCAGCCTAAAATTTCGTAAGCACGCACGACAACTAAGAGAGCAAGTGTTGAGTCTAGTCCGCCTGAAACACCCAAGACAGCATGCTTGATGCCAGTATGTTTGAGGCGCTTAACTAATCCATATGTTTGTATACGAAGCACCTGATCTGTTTGCGTGTCGCGTTGCAAAGGGTTCTGGGGTACGAAGGGAAGTGCGTTGGCTTTTCGATCTTTCAACAAATCTTTTTGATTCCCGCGGAAAGGCTGGGACAAAGCGATTTGTGGGTAGACGGGCGCATCATCTTGAGAGAAACCGACATTGCGTTGACGTTCAGCAGTGAGTGTTTGCAAATCGATTACGGCTGTAGTCAGAGCGGGTTCAGCGCTGAGGGCTGGGCGTTCGGCGAGCATTTTGCCATTCTCATAAATTAGACAATGACCGCCAAAAACCAAATCCGTAGTTGATTCATCAGGTCCTGAAGATGTGTAAGCGTAGGCGCAGTTCAGGCGCGCACTTTGTTGGCTAACTAGTTGGTGGCGATATTGGGCTTTGGAAACCAATTCATTGCTGGCAGACAGGTTGAAAATGACCTGCGCTCCAGCGAGAGCTAATTGCACGGACGGTGGGTTTGGCATCCATAAATCTTCGCAGATTTCGATTCCTACAGAGAAAGGGAGGGTAGAAGCAGGGTCGCCGAGTCGACATTGGATGAGCGTTTTGCCAAAAGGAAAACTTTGATCACCTAAATCGACCGTGTTGACCGTGTGAGAAAGCTCAGACCGCCTTGCTGGTGCGGCGGAGAACCACCTGGCTTCGTAGAATTCATTATGTTGTGGCAAAAACGTCTTCGGAATCGCAGCCAGAATAAAACCATCTCGTATTGCAATCGCACAATTATAAAGGCGTGACCTGTATTGCAAAGGAGCTCCAACGATAACAAGCATACCCGACCAGGCGTTACTTGCCTCTGCAAGTGTCAAGAGCGCCTGATTTGAGGCTTCGATAAGCGTACTTTGCCCAAATAAGTCAGCGCAAGTGTAGCCTGTTGTCGCAAGTTCGGGAAAGCAAACGATATCGACAGCCTCGCTAAAGGCAGTGGCAGCAATGCTTTGTATTTCCTGAATGTTCTTTGTAGGGTCCGCAATAACAAGCTCTGGCACGGCGGTGGCAATTTTTAAAAGTCCCCAGTGTTCCATGGTTATACCTCAAGTTCTGGATGAATCGGCATATAACAAGCTTTTGTTTTCTCAAAATTAAGATTTAACTTAACTAATAGTTTACACCATAATGGTAAAATCATTGTATTGAACTTGCCGCAATATTGACCAATTGATGCCCGCGATAAGTTATTGGCTAACGAAAGTGAGGAAAACTATGCAGTATCAAATCATTGGAACACCATTACCAGTCGTACAATGTGACCTTCTAGCAGGCGAAACCATGATTACAGAAGGTGGAGGGATGTCCTGGATGTCTCCCAATATGCGCATGGAAACAAAAGCAGGTGGCTTTGGCAAAGCTATGGGACGCATGTTTTCCGGCGAGAGTTTGTTCTTGAACTATTATACCGCCCAAGGTGGACCAGGCATGATTGCCTTTTCTTCGAGTCTACCTGGCTCAATCAGAGCAGTCCAAATTACACCTAATGCTGGAATAATCTGCCAAAAAACTGCTTTCTTGGCTTGCGAAACAGGTGTAGATCTCAGCATAACGTTTAGAAAACGACTTGGAGCAGGGCTGTTTGGCGGCGAAGGTTTCATCATGCAACGCTTAAGTGGCCAAGGCATGGCGTTTATCGAGATTGACGGACATGCGGTTGAGTATAATCTAGCTGCGGGTCAACAAATGGTTGTTGATACCGGTTACCTTGCGATGATGGATGAGACGGTAACAATGGATGTAGTGACCGTGCCTGGAGCTAAAAATATTCTATTTGGCGGTGAAGGCCTCTTCAATACAATTGTGACAGGGCCTGGTCGTATCGTTTTACAAACGCAACCCTTAATTAAATTGGCTCAGCTCTTTATGCCAAGCGGCAAGTAAGCCGGACGTGTTCGTTGTGCCAAGTGATATGTCGGCCGGGCGGCTAATCGTAGGCTCAACGAAAAGAATCTAGTGTCAATAAACTAAAAGAGTCGGTCTGTGTGAAGACCGACTCTTTTTCTGTGTTTCGTGAATGTGTTTGGTTTTGCCAAATGTATTAGCTTCTATGACCCATTTCACCATCAACAATCATTAGTGCGCCGATTTGGCCATTGCAGAGTGTCAAGCGGTCAACCCAGTAATTGGACTGATCTTCTTCCTCAACTTGCTCAACATGGAACCATTGCAAGAAGATTTCTGCAGCATGGTCTTTGTCAGCTAAAGCGATATCAGTCAATTCAACAAAACGTGAAGATACATATTCTTCATGTTTAAGAGCTGCTTTCATGACTTCTAGCGTATTCTTATAGTCGCCTGTTGGTTTGTCGATTACTTCCAATGTCACGTCTGCGTTACGCTCGTTGATATAGTTGTAGATTTTCTCAGCGTGTTCCATTTCTTCGACGTATTGATGCTCCATCCACGCCTTCATGCCGGGGAAATTGTTTGCATTCGCCCACTGCGCCATGTGTCTGTAAATGAAAGCTGAATGCACTTCAATGTTGTATTGCTTATTCAATTCTTTTAAAAGTTTGCTTGATAGTTTCATGTAATTCACCTCATATATTAATGTTGCCAATACTAATAACATCATAATCTAAATTCATGATGATTGATATTGTTAGCTGCCGCTAAGTATAACGTACTATCTCTGATTTTTCAATTTGGCGAGGATTGGGTGTCGGTCGCGCCGCTATGCCAAATTTGCGACTAATTTGGCACAACGCCAGGGTTCGCGAGCACCCCCACGACACCACTATCGACTTTCAAACGCATTCCAGAAATTTTCAATGTCCAGTGCGGCCGAAACCTGGGCAGCTGTGCGCCTTAAGTCAGCAGCATCTCGCATGCCTT
>CAZNNL010000059.1:0-10986 GCA_964574395.1 uncultured Oscillospiraceae bacterium
GTGGACGTTGACTCTAGGTAAATCATGAGTGATTCCTTTCAGGTAGCACCAGGTGCAAAAGCATGTGCTATATCTCAAACCAGCGAATTTCGTTAGCTGCCAGGTCGAGATCAAAATGTGACCCATCACCAACGTAAACTGTGGTTGCTTGTGCCTCGTAGGTATTATTGACTACGCAGTACTTTCCGTTCTTGACATAGGCATGCACTTCAACATTGAAGTTAGAAGAAAACCACTTGTGTAGGGAGTCTTCATCGTGCGTTGCCCAAAGGATGCTGCGGTAAAGTAAGCGACTGTTTTCGAAGCTATAGGGAAGTCCGCTGATGTATACCGCCCTGCCCTGCCCAAAGTCATTGACAGCCATTTGGACTTCTTTCTCACGTTGGATTAATACTTTTGCTTCTGGCAAAGCGTAGATACTCTTTTGTCCTTCACCAAAATCAATCTTATTCTGGCAATCATCCAAAATGAAGTGTCTGCCCACCTCGCCCCAATTATATTTGTCGTAATTAAGCGTGAAGCCTGTTTCTTTTTCTACACCAAGCGCGCCTGCTAACTGTAGAAAGCGTCCCTGATGCTGATGTCCGCTCGGTTCACCTACGCCAATGAAGCCGCCACCTCTGTGAATAAATGCGCGCACCGCTGCGATAATCGCTGGGTCGGCCCATACTTCACCACCGGTATGCGCGGTGTCAGCAGCTCCAACATTAATTAACACATCAATATCTTCCAGTACGCTTGCATCAGCTTTGATGTCATCGAAGCTGATGAATTTTACGTCGAAAGGAGCGCCGGAAAGTGCCTCGATTACGCCGGCGTAGCTGTAGTTTTGTTTTTGGTAGAGGGCATGGTGAACCATGTGTGTGCCCCAGGCGCGCATTTTGCCCCAGCTGTTTAGGACTGCAACTTTCTTGACGCAATAGGGGGTGGTGCCCTTGATGTTTTCATATAATTCACGGAACTCATTAGTTACGGATTCAACATAATCCAAGAATTCTGGAAAGTCATAAGCGAGTTTCAAATAGCCACCGTAGCCAATGCGATCAATGGGTTTACGCAAAATCGCTCTACGCGCCGTTACCCAGTTTTCTTTCGCTTCTTTGACAGGATCCCCGCCTTTATGGAAGGTGTCTGGGAAAAAGTAAGGCAGCAAGCGCGCCTCTGTGTACTTAACAGCGGGAATATCGCTGATAAGTCTGAGCGTTGAACCGTTACCAACACTACCTACGACAGCATCTAAGCCAATAGCTTTGAACTCGTCCATGAACGGTTCGGTGCCAATCCAATGGTCACCGAGGAACATCATTGCCTCTTTGCCAGCCTCATGAGTAATATCAACGAATTCTTTAGCAAGGGCAGCAACTTCTCTGCGTTGAAAGGCCATGAAGTCCTTGAACTCTGGGCTGGGCACCCGATATTGGTTATTGTAATACCCTTGATCAATGATAAATTCCGGACGGAAAGTGTAGCCCACTTCTTTTTCAAACTGTTCCAAAATGTAGGGTGAAACAGAAGCAGAATAGCCGTACCAGTCAACAAATTTCTCGCGTTTTAGCTCGTCGAAAAGTAGAGTGAATTGATGAAAAAAGGTAGTATAACGGATGACGTCAACATAAGGGTGTTCCGCGATGAACTTTTTCAAACGCTCTTTGGAGTATTCTTTTGTCTTGGGTTGGCGCACGTCAAAAGTGATTTGGTGTTCAAAATCTTCCCAATCGTTGACGACTGCATTATACATGTGGACCGGGTCCCAAATTAAGTACGCAAGGAAGCTAACCGTATACTCATGGAAAGGTTTGGCCGAAGAAATAGTCACGACATCACCTTCGCAAGTCCATTGTGAGACAGGCACGACCTCCCCGCTAGTTCTATCGATTACTTCCCACCAGCGTGTAATATCGTCATGGGTATTGACCTGGATTAGCTCAGCTGAGATGCCTTTCATCAAGGGAATCTCTAAAGTCTCAGAAGTAGCGGTATAAAAACCCGTCATAATGTAGCATTGCTGCACTTCGTCGGGATTCGCCTTAGCCCAAGCATTATCTTTCCGCGTTGTGTAGTATGTTTTATACACTTTAGCGTTAACACTTTTTAACGCCTCGGGATAGTCCGTCCCATCGCAATCGCGAATTGCATCAGCACCCCAACGCCCCATTAATTCAATCGTTTCTGGAACGACATCTACATCCGTGGGAATAGTCACACGACCCTTAATTACTTCACTCATAACCCGCATCCTTCTCGTTTCTTGTTTCTCTATTATCCTTTAAGTAGTTTGGAAATCCCATTGGTTTTTCTTAAATTCTTCTGGCTTTTTGTTAACTGTCATCACCATTTTAATAATGCTGGCAAAACCACAGCCCCCCATCAAACCACTTACAAGAACAGTGCATTGAATTATAACTATAAACCGCCGAAAAATCGACAAAAACTCACATGAGTAGAGTAATATAAAAGTAAAAGAAACACACTGCGACGGAGGTAGGCAAAATGGAAAGTGCTAAAACAGTTTCTGCCAGATTAGGTCTGCGCAATTGGTCTGTGCTTCTTATCGTCGGACTATTCGGTCAAATAGCCTGGACCATTGAAAACATGTATCTGAATTTGTTTGTCTACAAGACGATTAGCGACGATCCGAACATTATTGCCAGCATGGTCGCAGCTTCCGCAATTGTCGCCACCTTGACTACACTTGTCATGGGCGCTTTGTCAGATAAACTGGGACGAAGAAAAATCTTCATTGCCCTTGGCTACATCGCCTGGGGATTATCGACCATGGCGTTTGCGTTTATTACTCCGGCGAATATGCATGTGTTTTTGCCAGGCATGCAAGCCGTTCAAGCTGCAGCTATCACCGTCATCGTATTAGACTGCATCATGACCTTTTTTGGTTCGACCGCCAACGATGCTGCCTTTAATGCTTGGGTCACCGACGTCACCGTGCCGCAAAACCGCGGCCGAGTAGAAGCAGTCCTCGCTGTACTCCCTCTCATCTCTATGTTAATCGTCTTTGGTGCATTCGATGGCCTAACACAAAAAGGAGATTGGCCAAGCTTTTTCATCATCATTGGAGCCTTAACGCTGGTAGCTGGCGTGCTTAGTCTTTTCTTGATGAAAAAAGAACAGCGCAAACCGTCTAGCGAAGCTTTTGGCAGGACACTTGTTTATGGCTTGAAGCCTTCTATTGCGAAGGCTAATCCTCAGCTGTATTGGGCTTTTCTGGCAATGTTGATATCTAGTGCAGCAACACAGATTTATATGCCCTACCTCATTATTTACATAGAAAAATATTTGAAAATTAGCAATTACGCGTTTTTGCTTGCGGTGGTGTTGATTGGCTCATCTGCGATTTCTGTAGTCAGTGGGCGTTTCATTGATCGTTTTGGCAAAACCACCCTCGCCTGGCCTGCCATCGTTTTAGAAAGCATCGGCCTACTCGCCATGTATTGGGCTCGGTCTACAGTTGCGGTCATTGCCGC
This sequence comes from uncultured Oscillospiraceae bacterium, assembly GCA_964574395.1. Taxonomy (GTDB): domain Bacteria; phylum Bacillota; class Clostridia; order Saccharofermentanales; family Fastidiosipilaceae; genus JAXGQD01. The sequence continues at coordinate 3,480 of CAZNNL010000059.1, forward strand.
CGCCATTGCCATGCTGGCCGGTTTCATGATTTTGGCAGCTTGTGTTAATGGACTTATCAAGGATGCCATGCCAGAGGGCATGGCTGGTCGGTTTCAGGGTGTGAGAATGATTTTTGCCGTAATGCTGCCTATGGTTATTGGACCTTTTATTGGGAGCGCCGTGATTACCGGATCAGCTGAGACATATGAGGAGCTCGGTGTAACGCGGCTCGTTCCTACTCCTATGATTTTCATCGCTGCTGTCGTTACACTTCTACTCGTGGCGCTCCCGCTCTATATTTTGGCCAAACAAGTGAAAGGGGAAGAAGCGTGAATTCAAGTAAAGAGTTTTCTGTCGGCCCTTCGGTAAAGGGCGAGCTGCGTGATTTATATACACCCTACGCAAGTGCGCTTGAAGCGTGTGACCCCTTACCTGAATATCCTCGCCCTCAATTGGTTCGGGAAGATGATACTTGGTTGAATTTAAACGGAAGATGGCGCTATGCCATCCGTAAAGGTGCGCTGCCCGCCGTCTCTAGAAATTTGCTTGAGGTACCAGAAATGGACGGCGAAATCCTGGTCCCATTCTCTCCTGAATCATTGCTTTCAGGCGTACAACGCAGATTATTGCCGGATGAGATTTTATATTATGAGAAAGTTATCGATACATCAGATTTACCAAGAAACGATAAAAACGGCAGATTGCGCATACATTTCGGAGCAGTAGATCAGTCCTGCCAGCTTTATGTCAATGGGCGTTTCGTAGGCGAAAACCATGGTGGTTACTTTAATTTTAGTTTTGAAATAACACGCTATATTCATGCAGGTTTGAATTACATCCATCTGCTAGTCGTCGATCCATCTCAAACTGGTGATTGGGCTTATGGAAAGCAAACGCTGGAACGTGGCAAGATCTGGTACAGTCCATCTAGTGGGATTTGGCAAACGGTCTGGCTAGAAGCAGTCCCCGCATCTTTTATTTCCCAAGTGCGCACAACGCCCGATTTAGAAAAGGGTAAAATAAATCTTGAAGTATGTATTGAGCACCCTCTAAGCAACGTGATTCAAGGCGAAGTTTATACAGAGCATGGCACTGTGCCATTCAAAGTAAAAAATTATCTATCTTCTTTAGAAAGCGCTCAATTGCGAATTTATCTAGAAGCGGATTTAGCTGATTGCAGAGCCTGGACTCCGGAGGATCCTTATCTCTATGACTATAGTCTGACTTATGGCACAGACAAAGTGCGTTCATATTTTGGCATGCGAAGTTTCGGCGTGGCCAAGGATGCACAGGGTAACCCGAGACTCACTTTGAACGGCAAGCCCTACAACCATGTGGGCGTCTTGGATCAAGGTTACTGGAGCGATGGCATGTATACAGCAGCTAGTGACCAGGCACTCATTGACGATATTCAGAAGATGAAAAACCTAGGTTTTAACATGCTGAGAAAGCATATTAAAATCGAAGCCGCGCGTTGGTATTACCATTGCGATCGCTTAGGCATTTTAGTATGGCAAGACATGGTCTCGGGTGGAGGGCCTTACAAGCCTAGCGTGATTGCCTATTTACCTTTCATCTCAATTTTCTTAGACGATACGAAGAACTATCGCCGCTTCGGACGCGCCTCTCTACAATCTAGGGAAAATTTCGAGCTGGAACTCGAACGCACTATTGAACAGCTTTATTCTGTTACATCTTTGGCGGTGTGGGTTCCATTTAATGAGGGCTGGGGACAGTTCGATTCTGCTAGGATCCGTGAACGCGTTTTAGAACTGGATGCGACACGTGTAGTCGATCATGCTAGTGGCTGGCATGACCAGTTTGTTGGCGATTTGAAAAGTCGACATGTGTATTTTAAGAAAGTTAAGTTGAAGGCGGATAAATTAAGCAGACCGCAAGCGTTAAGTGAGTTTGGGGGCTATAGTTTTGCCATCCCCGAACATAGCAGTAGTGCAAAAGTGTACGGCTATAAGCCGTATAAAAGCTTAACTAGCTATCAGGAAGGCGTGATTGCACTGTTTGACAGCTTGCTTAGTGATTTGCCCTGCCCTTTGGCAGCTACGGTCTACACACAACTTAGCGATGTTGAAGATGAAACAAATGGGATTTTGACCTATGACCGTCAGCAGACAAAATGGCCCGAAGCTAGCCCTGCAGCTCTTGCCTTGAAAGAGCGCCTAGAAGCGCTCAAACGGATTTGAGCGTCAGCGCTTCTATGCCTATGGCAAAACTGGCAGTACTAGATTAACTTTCCTCGTGCCCCTGATCTTTTATTACTGCTATGACTTCATCGACATAAGCGTCGCAGAGGTCTTGGGTTTGTGCTTCAACCATGACGCGTATGAGCGGCTCAGTACCGGATTCGCGGACCAGGATACGACCAAGACCATTGATTTTTTTCTCGACTGCCACTACGGCAGCTTGAACTAAGGGATCATTTTGCGCTTCAAGTTTATCTTTCACACGGAGATTGACTAGTTTTTGTGGATAGATTTTGACAGGTTCGACGAGTTTGCTTAACGGCTGTTTTTTTGCCAGCATTACTTCCATAATTTTTAAGGAGGTTAAAATGCCGTCACCCGTATTCGCATATTTACTGAAAATAACATGGCCGGATTGTTCACCACCTAAGCGATTGTCATGCTCTACCATATGTTGATAAACGTACTTATCTCCGACCGGGGTTTTCACATAGTCAATTTCCACTTCATCCAGGGCTTTGTACAAACCGTAATTTGACATGACTGTGGTAACAATCGTGTTGTTCTTCAGCTTGCCGCGCTCCTTCATGTAGCGTCCGTAGACGTAGAGAATTAAGTCGCCGTTAATTACCTTGCCTTGTTCATCAACGGCCAGACAGCGATCAGCATCTCCGTCGTAGGCAAAACCCACATCGAGCTGGTTGTCGAGGACGAATTTCTGCATCACCTCAATATGTGTTGAACCGGCGTTTACATTGATGTTCAGCCCGTCGGGGTCGTTGTTGATGACATATGTTTTCGCGCCCAAGGCATCGAACACCGACTTCGCTATATTCCAAGCTGAACCGTTGGCACAGTCCAAGCCTACGCGCATACCCTTGAACGAGTAGATGGCGAGGGAAATTAAATAACCGATATAGCGATTGCGTCCAGCAACATAATCTATTGTTTGGCCAATTTTGTCATCATGGGCTAAGGGCAGATCGTTTGCGCCTGGTAAAAAACGTGCAATGTCTCCGTCCAGATAACTTTCGACAAGCAGAATTAAATCCTCATCCATTTTTTCACCGTTGGCATTAATGAGCTTGATGCCATTGTCATGGTAGGGATTGTGGCTGGCTGTTATCATAATGCCGCAGCTGAAATCTTCGCTGGTTCGGATAACATAGGAAACGGAAGGCGTGGTGGTGACGTGCAGTTCGTAAGCATCGGCACCACTGGCGGTCAAGCCTGCCACGAGTGCGGACTCGAACATGTAACTGGAGCGGCGAGTATCTTTGCCAATAAGGATTTTCGCCTGTTCATCGCCTGGAAAAATGCGATGTTCGTTGAAATACCAGCCTAAAAAGCGTCCAATTTTAAATGCATGCTCTACTGTAAGATTTTTGTTAGCTTCTCCACGGAAGCCATCAGTACCAAAATATTTTCCCATTATTTATGCTCCTTTTTGACCAGTACACCACCCGTTTTGAGAATGCTCTGCGCAGGGATAAAACCTCTAACCGAACTGAGCGGATAGATGCTGCTGTGTAAGCCGATGATCGTGCCTGGATTGAGAACTGAATTGCAGCCGACTTCAACATGGTCTGCAAGTATAGCGCCAAATTTAATAAGTTTTGTGTCGATGGGTGGCTTGGTTTTGCCAAGATCATAATAATCACGAATGCTAACGTTCGAGTGGTCGCTTTTTATATTTGAGGTAATGGCACCGGCGCCCATGTGCGACTTGTAGCCGAGTATAGAATCGCCGACATAGTTGTAGTGCGGGACTTGGACGTAATCAAACAAAATCACGTTTTTTAGTTCCGTTGAGTTGCCCACAATGCAATGGTCGCCCACAAATGCCGATTCGCGAATATAAGCACAATGCCTTATTTCCGCATGCTCACCAATAATACATGGTGCGCCAATGTATGCGGTAGGAGCGATGTTTGCAGACTTGGCTATCCACACATGCTCTGCTACTTGCTCGTACAAGTCTGGATCAAGTAAGGGGCCTAGCTCTAAAATAGCTTCTTTTATATGAGGGAGGACTTCCCAAGGGTAGGTGAATTTTTCGAGAAAGGTTGCGGCTTTAGTATGTTCTATGGCAAAAAGATCCGATATTGCGATTTTCATTCAATTAAGCTCCTACATTTAAGCTTCTAAAAATTTCTTCCCAATGTTAGCACTTTTTTTAAGTTATTACATCCACACTTCAGTCATTTGTTCTAATAATTACAAATATTAAGAATATTTAAGAATTAATGTGTTACATGGAAAAACCGCGTCGTGGACACGGTTTTTCGCGTTAAGCCATGAATTTTATTAATAATTACGCTGTGTATGCCTCTCGATCAATGCTTGCTTGATGAGCGCACTCGCTTTCTAAGATATACCAGTCCAAATCCCAAGATGAGTAAGATGAGTGCCATGCCACTTGTGGCTTGCGTCTCCCCGGTTCGTGGAATCGCTTTAGTTGTTGCAGAGCTTTTCTGCGTGCTCGTTGAGCTTTGACTACTTGTTACAGCTTCGGGCTGTTCTTGGAAAACTACCGTAAGCAATGCTTTAGCTTGTTCAGCACTTAAGGTTTGTGGTGCAGGTAGCGTAATGATGAATTCTTCTGCGCCTTCAACTGACAACCTATATTCTCCAAAAGTGAGTTGTTCAGGTATAGAGAATGTTTCACCAGTAATAATTGTAAATTTCTTACCTTCAGGGAAGGAAGGACCTGTTACAAGAACGGTGATATTGTGTTTTCTTGAGAGCACTTCCCCAGCTACATTTTTCAATACGCCCTGTATGTCTAGCTGCCCAAATTGTACCGGAACAGGGGTAGTGCTTACTGTAGTAGGTGGAGGTGTAATTGGAGTTGTAGTTGTAGTCGTAGTTGTAGTTGTAGTTGTGGTTGTGGTTGTAGGTGTCGTAGTCGTAGTCGTAGTTGTAGGTGGAGGTGTCGTAGTGGGCTCAGTGGTCGGAGCGACGACCTTTGTATAATATATTTTAATTACATGATCTGTCGTTGTCACTGTATAGGGCAAGACTGACGATTGATTAAGATCATGTTCATAAGCTGTCGGCATCTTGTTGATAACCGCTTGCACCTGTGGACTAGTCTCCAAGACGCTGCCTGACTCAGTAAGGGCCTCTTGTAGCACACCATCGAAATAGTATTCTACGGTATAAGGTAATTCTGCGACTGGTACTTCGGCCTTTATGTAGTAAACATGAATGACATTATCCATATCCGTCACAACGAAAGGTAAATGCGTTGACTGCGCGGTATCCAGCTCATACCCATCAGGACGTTTGTCTGTAACTGCTGCTACTGATGGACTATTCACCAAGACTGTTCCTGAAACATCCCAGGTATCCTGGTATTCATTATCCAGATAGTAGCGAACGGTGTAGGGGAGCTCAGAGGATTTGTAGTAAACCTTGATAACGTTTTCCGTAGCGCTTACGGTGTAAGGCAAGCCACTCGATTGAGCGGTATCTAGTTCGTAGCCTGCAGTTAGCTTATCAGGAACACTTGTAACTTCAGGAGCATTGTTTGGCACAGCTCCCGACTCAGTCAAATCTGGCTGCAGAACTCCGTCAAGGTAATACTCTACTGTGTAAGGCAGATTAAGCACATCAGTAACAATAATCTCAAGGCTATCCCAAGGTCTTTCGATTTCTCCTTGATTAAACTGATCTTTAGCTTTGGCAAAAATAGTCACCGTTCCTGGAGCTACAGCCGTCACTTCTCCCGTATCCGGATTAACCGTAGCAATGCCGGGATCACTCGAGAACCAAGCAATGCTTTGGTCATCCGAGCTACCATTTTCTGCGGCAAACTCTGTGGAAGTGTAGGCATTATTCGTTTCGGCAAGCGCTGCAATCAGAGGCATGGTGGCTCCGACTTGCAACTCTGGCGTTGTCGCTGGTTTATCTTGAATTACGATTGCGCTGGTTAAAACGGTGAACCTAGAATTAATGAATGTATTTCTACTTGAATTCGTAACGCGCGGGGCTTTCGACTCATAATAACTCGCATAGAGCGGATAATCATCCGTGTTTAAAGGCTCGTTTGGATCCGTCAAACTAGTTGCTGGCAACATGGTTATGCCGTTGGTAGACTCATGTAAGGTATAACTTGCCTGACTATGGAAATCAAAATTGTGTAAGTAAGTAGGATTCTCTGCACCAAGATTTAGTTCAATAACTTGGTCAGCAGCCAAGGGAATCAGGTCTGTTGCTGTAAGCGGAGAATCTACGGTTTTTTCGGCAAAAATATGCACTTCTGAACCAATATTTGTCACTCCTGATGGCAAATTAACCGTAAAACCTTGCAAGGCGCCATCTGCATCAGGGATAATTTTAATGTTGGCAGGCGGAACACTATTTTTACCATCGGCATTTAATTTTGCAACAACCTCTAACACTTTTGCTATTTGCGTGCTGACCGGTGTTGTTAAGCCTTCACGGACTATCCAGGTATTATCACGTAAATCCAAAATAGCATGCACTGAGTCGTTACCAAAAGTTACCTGGTCGGGAAGGTTTTCATAAACCAAAGAATTATATGTGAAATTACCACCATTTGAGGCACGGTAAGCAGCGAAGCCCCAATTTTCGGGCACTTCCAAGCTTCTATAGCGATAGTCCTGAACATAGATGTGATTGTGGAAGCTATCTGTAGGCAAAGCGACAGTGCCTGAGAAATGTGCAGCACTGGCTTCTATTGGCAATGCCGTTGTATCGTTGTTCATCACTTCCATTTTGATTGCTCGACTCTGGGCATGCGCTCCAATGCCATCGATTGTCAGATTATGGAAATAATTATCTTTGGTCTGATTGAATGAGACGATGCCAAAACCTAGTTTTGTTTTGACATTTTTATACTTACATCAATAAAATTCCGTTGACCAGAATTGCGATAGAAGTTGATTGCTACATTTTTTCTAACCAGATCCTGCGAAAATAAGCCTCCTGTTTGTACCGTATCTTTGCCGATATTTTGCAAAGTCACATTATCCATCACAAAGCCAGCCGTGTTGCTGGTAAGAAAGAAGAAGTATTCACCACGATTTCTACTTACGCCACTACTCCCACCTGAAGGGCTACCCAAAGGCAAGAGATCTTTATTCGTCCCATCGAAGGTGATATTGGCAAAATACATATTGGGCGCAGCAATATTGTAACGTTCAATACAGTCCACCGCATTGGCGTGCGAACTTGCAGGATAAGCCGCTTTCGTGATAATTACATCCGATGCATTACCACTCAAGCCGACAAAAGACATATTTTCTTTTGACATATCAGCATAGTTATTATACGCACTACTTGTATAGGTGCCCGGATC
>CAZNNL010000060.1:0-10038 GCA_964574395.1 uncultured Oscillospiraceae bacterium
GAACCCGTGTAGGCATCGTAGCCAGGGTGTTTTGCTTCCGTTTCAAGAAAACGCGCCAAGCTTTTTTCGTCATATAAAAGATCGTCGGAATGCAGCACGTAAATGTAGTCGCCATGCGCATGTTTGGCACCATTTTGAATCGCCACAAGTTGATCTTGGTTTGCTTGTGCGAGGACTTTATAACGCTTGGCAAAACCCGACCCCTCAACGAAATCCTGAATAATCTCCAGGCTCCCATCTGTCGAACCGTCATTTACGATGATCATCTCCCAAGCATCGCTGGTCTGCGCCTCCACTGATTGGAGCGCGGCAACAACCGTTTCTGCATCGTTATAACAGGGCATGATGATGGAGATTTTTTTCATGCAGCGTTAGCTCCTTTTCAGCTTTTCTTTGCCCCTTGCGTAAAGTGTGGCGAGGGTGGATTTGTTCAGGTAGAGGAAAATAGCACTGAAAACTAGATATAGCAGTGCACCGAGCCAGCCGCCGATGAACCATTGCGAGAGGACGAAGATGGCGGTAAGGAGGAGTTCGATAAGATTGTCGGGGAGGTAGTTTTGGTGGGTTTCTTTTGCCAAATATATCTCACAAATAAACGAACGAAACGCCAACACAATCAGAATAGAAAGTGTGGTTAGGAATAGGTTTTGTAAAATAATGGCAAAACCAAACATCAAAACCGCAGCCAAACCAAGGCTCAACAGATTCGCTTTTAGAATTTCGCGTTCTTTCCGATACGCTTTTAAATAGGTGTTGGTCAGCAGCTGCGTTTTGCTTTCGTACACGCAGATGGGGAAAAGAATTGACATGTAAACAATCCCAGCCGCGTAATTGGGTAGCCAATAATTGACGAAGAGCCTGAACGGGTAATAGGCATTGAGGACCACGAAAAGGATGAGCATCAGGGTTTTACGCATATTTTTGTATAGTCTTGCGTTATCAGCGCTTTCTTGTTTTCTGATGTGTGGCAAAAGCACCAAGGCCAACGCATTGATAAATATCATCAACAAATTCGAGAGTGAAAAGGTCAGTGCAATGCGGCTGTAGGTATCAACACCCCACTGTCTTTTGATGTTGAGCTGAATTAAACCGATGATGAGGTTTGAAGTGATGGAGGCAAGCATGAGGCTGATGCCAACGGTCGCGTTGAGGAGAAGTTCTTCGAGACCGATTCGGAGGCGGGTAGGTTTGGTGAAGACGAGGTTTTTTGCCATTAAAACAGCCAAGATGAGGGCGAGAAACTTTCCGGTCAAATCTAGATAAATAAGGTTATTGACATGGGAGTAGCGATTGAAAAGGAAAAAGAGGACGGAGAGGAGAAAAAAGGCGCGTTCGACGATTATGATGATGGCGTTCCATTTGAATTTGTTGCTTGCTTGCCAGGCGAATTGGATGAAAACACGTGGGATAATGAGGATGGCAGCGATGCAGTTCATGAGCAAAACGAAGTGGTTGAGCGGGTTAGTGGGCGGATCCGCCGTCGATTTGGACACGATCAGCATGTATACACCTGCGACAATCATGGCGAGCAAAATCTCCAGGATGAGGATAAACCAAAACATAAATGAAAAGCGTTTTTTGTCCAGTTCTTCGTATAAGCTACCGCTGTTGCGCAGATAGTAGCCGTCGGCAATGCCGAAATGGAAAAAACTGATGTAGTTTGAGTAGAGGATGTAAAGCTGCCAGTAGCCGTATTGCGTGACGCTCATCGATTTGGACAGCACGAAAACGAGCAAAGTCGAAATCAAAACTGAGATCACATTCGCCAAAAAGGTGAAAGAAAAGTTTTTCAACAATTGCTTGAATTTATTGTCCAAAAGTTCCTTTACCTTCCTGCGCATTCGGTTTCGCTATTTTCCAATATTGTACATGATTCGAAAAATCCTACCAATACAGGCGTATTACGATTAAAAGATAAAAAATAACCGAAAGCATCTGCACATGCTTTCGGCTATTTGACAATCCCGACTAGGATAAAAATGTAGTCTGTCTCAGGTGTAGTCTCCAAATCGGGATAGGAAGGAAGGATAAATGAAGTTTTTCGTTAAGTGTTTGTGAAGGTATTATTCAGTTTTTTACTATGGCATCAGCCTACTTTCGTTTCTGTTTACTTGCTTGAGCGTCAAATTAAGTTTAGATATCAGCCTGCTTTCTTAGCTGTTTCAGGGGTTTTGGTGGTATCTGGAGTTTTGGTTTGGTCGGATTTTTGGGTCGGGGTACCGACTTTTTTACCAGCCGCGTCCGATTTCTTTGGGGCTACCGTTTTAGGGGCTTCGGTTTTCTTGGGAGCGGCCTTTTGGGTGGTTTTGGGTGCTGCGGGTTTGACGCCTTTTTTGCTGTCTTTAGGGGGTTGGACGACGACTTTTTTGCTGTCTTTTTTCTTGCCGGGAACAACTTGCGTGATGCCGGTTTTGGCTTTTGAGGTTTCTGCGCTGGAGGTTTTGGGTTTTGGTCCACAACCAGTGATGAGTAGGACTGAGCCCATTGCGACTGCGGCTACGGATAACATTGCTTTACTTTTCATAACAAATCCTCTTTCGTGGGGCGGTTGGTCGTTTTGCCAATCGCTTTCTTTTCTTAACCCTTGCTCAAGGGCTATGGTCACAGTTTAGCGAGGTGAAGGTAAAGGTTCGGTTAAGCCGTTTCGTTTTGTTTCGTGATGGCAAAAAGCATCCGCCCATCGACATACTCCGCATGTATATCCAGCCCATAGGTCTCGAGAATCTGCTTGCTAATGGAAATCCCCAGCCCGTAGCCGCCGGAAGCCTTCGAGCGCGATTGGTCCACACAGTAAAAAGGCTCGAAAATCGCCTGAAGATCAGCCTGACTAACTGGTGCAGAGTCGTTCGCGATGGTGAATTCCGCGTCGTTCATGCGAATAGAAATGCTGCCCTGAAAGCGAGTGTAACGTATGGCGTTTTGGATAAGATTGGCAAAAACCCGCTCAATCAAGACCCCATTCGCCACGATTACCATTTCTCCTTTTGTCTCCACCTGAAGCTTTTTAGCCTTGAGCAATGCCGCTTGCCCCTGAAGGAGAGTGGCGACGAGATTGTGGATTTTGATTGGCTCAAGCGCGAGGTCGTCGTTTTGGGCGTGGAGGGCAAGCATACTGCTGACGATGGTGTCGAGGTGTTCGACTTGGGTTTTGACGGTGTTAAGGGTTTGGCGGTAGTCGTCGGAACTTAAATCGTTGGAGAGTTCTGCGACGTCGATCTGCATCATCATGGCGGCAACGGGGGTTTTGAGTTCGTGGGCGACGTTTTGGGAGAAGCGTTTTTGGGTTTGGAAGGCGTGGGCTAGTTTTGCCAGCATGTGATTGAAACTTTGGGTGAGGCTACGAATTTCGGCTGCCTGATTTTCTGCGATGGGAAGGGGAGTGGCGAGGCGGGTTTCGTCCGTGATTTCGACTGTGTGAATGAATTTTTGAAGTGGCTTCATGAGTTTGGCGATGGCGTTATGGATGAGAATGACGCCGAGCAGGATGCCAACCAGCGTGATGGCGAGCACTTGCATACGAAAACGCATCTGAAGGGCGTTCATTTCTTGGAGGAGTAGGTCTTCTAAGAGGGCCTCTGAGCTCCCTGCCGCAGCTTGCAAGGTCTCATAATCCGGCCAGATAAAGATATTTTCTGCTTGGTAAATCGACATGATGCTGAGGATGATGGACAAAACAATCAAAATCGCCGCGCTGATTGCCGCAATTTGGAAACGTAAACTCTTAGTCGACATAATAGCCTTGCCCCCTTATCGTCCTGATGAAATCTTTCGGCAGCTTCTTACGCAGCGCATTTACGTGCACCTTTACAGCGGTCGTAAATGCATCCGTCTCACTATCCCAAACATGCTCAATCAGTTCTTCGCTACTGATGCAGCGCCCCTGATTCAGCAGTAGATAATGCAAAATGCTGAACTCTTTTTTGGTCAAATCTATGGGTTTGTCGTCGACAAGGACTTGTTTGGCAGCCGTGTCACAGCTGAGGTTTCCACTCTCTAGAATGGTGTTTTTTGTGGCAAAATCACGCCTCAACAAGGCCCGTATCCGCGCCTCAACTTCCCGAAAATGGAAGGGTTTGGCCAAATAATCATTCGCCCCTTCGTCCAAACCCTGCACCTTGTCCGTCACACTAGAACGCGCGGACAGGATGAGGATTTTAATTTCGTTATTCTCACTGCGTATCGTTTTTAGAACCTCAATGCCATCGCATTTGGGGAGGTTCAAATCGAGCAAAATGAGATCGTAGGTGTTGTCATAATACATATCTATGGCTACTTCACCGTCTTCGGCCCACTCAACTATGAAGCCTAGCTTTTCCAGGCCTGCCTTAAGGGGGAGAGCGATGGCTTTTTCATCTTCTACCAGTAGTATCTTCATGCTGTTTCCTTTCCAAGTTGTCCTGTTCTGGCTTTGACGTTTGCGAATGACTTGCAAACTCAAGACGCATACAAACTTTAAACCGAAAAGGCTCAAGAATCCTTTAGAAAGAGTAAATCTTATTTCAGCTTGTACGCGCTACATAAAAAATCCCGAAAACTTCTGTGTTTCCGGGACTCTTGTTAGTTTTGTTTCTTTGTTAAAAGGGTTGTTCTTACTGCATCATCCGCCTATGCCAATAGCGCCTTCGCAACATCAGCCATCGCGTCTAAGTCCTCTTGTTTCGGCGTCCAGTTGATGCGAGCTTCAGGCTCAACGACCGCAAAACCAGCATCCGTAAGCATAGCGCGAAGAATATTGTTCGCCTCACCAGACCAACCATAACAGCTGAAGACCGCGGCAGTTTTCTTCTTGAATTTGAGTTCTTTCAGGAAATGGAGCCAGCCACCCACGGAACTAAGAATATCTTGGCCGACGGTAGGCGAACCAACCGCGATCGCTTTAGATTTGAACACTTCGGTCATGATGTCATTCTTATCCGTTTTGGCTACGCTAAAGAGTTTCACGCGCACTTCTTTGTCGAGATCCTGGATATGACTCGCCAACGCATTCGCCAGCATTTCCGTGCCATTCCACATCGAATCGTACACAATTGTGATTTGGTTTTCTTGATAGTCATTTGCCCATTCCGCATATTTTTCAACAATTTGTAGGGGATTATCACGCCATACCACGCCATGACTTGGTGCGATGATGTCAATAGGGAGGTTCATCCCAACGATTTCGTCAATCTTACGTTTGGCAAAAGCAGAAAACGGCGTCAAAATATTGGCATAATATTTGATCGCTTCATTCCACAACATACACTGATCCGCTTTGTCGTTAAACAACTCCTCGCAAGCATAGTGTTGACCAAATGCATCGTTAGAGAACAGAATATTGTCCTCGGTCAAGTAGGTCGCCATGCTGTCGGGCCAGTGAAGCATTTTCATATCGACGAAGACAAGCTTTTTGCCATTACCAATATCAACGCTGTCACCCGTCTTTACCTTTTGAAAATTCCATTCAGGGTGATGATATTGTCCCACCAAAGACTGCACTGCGTTGGCCGAACAATAAATAGGGAGGTCCGGTCTTTCTGACAATAATGCTGGCAAAGCCCCACTGTGATCAACTTCTCCATGATTACAAACAACAAAATCCAAATCCTTCAGATCGATTTCCTGCTTCAAATTCGTCAAAAATTCGTTATCGTGCTCCGACCACACCGTATCGATCAGCACGTTTTTCTCCTCGCGAATCAGGTATGCGTTTTGCGAAGAACCATTATGCACCGAGTAATCGGACCCGTGAAATTCGCGCAATTGCCAGTCGATTTTACCGACCCAGCTAACATTGTTTTTGATGTGTTTGTTCATTGTGTTTTCCTCCGTTGTGTTGTGTTTTAGATTTTTGTGTTTTGTTTTTAGTGTTTTATTTTTCGTGTTTTTTGTTTTTAGCGTTCCGTTTTGGGTCTATGATTTTAGCGTTTGTGTATAGCTGTTTTGAATTTATAAAGCGTCAGGCAAACCATAATCCAGAATGCTATTCCGATTATTAGTGAAAATATCAAAACAATTCTCAGTGCTAAACTTCAGCAGATGGTGGTTCCTGATTACATGCAAACGACAAGGCTGCCTACTACTTTCGGAAAGTAGTATTTCAAGGTGTTCAGGCGACACTGCAGATTTGCCCCTTAAGTATACCTTGACTTAGATTTATTAACCATTGCGCTGAATCATAGTTTGGTGTTTTTTTGCTTTGCTTTTTAAAGGCCGCTGCACTAGGTGCCAACTTTTTCGTTTGTGCGAAATTCGTGACAACATTTTCGTTTGTGGGTAACTTGTGGCAATATTTTCGTTTGTGGGCAGGGTTTTAGTGCACACAATCGTAATTTTTGCCAAAAAAGGCTGAGAAATCAGAAATTTCTGCGGTTTGATGCACACAAACGTAAAACTTGTCACGAGCCCAACAGCCCATCGCACACAAACGTAAAACTTGCCACGAGCCAAACTGCACATCATACAAATCAGATAACGAGAGTGCCCCCTTTTTGCCAAAAATTATTTTGACCAAACAGAAAAGTATAAAATGCCGTTTAGGGCGACAACACCAAGGTTAAAGCATGTGCGCTCCTTGCAGTTTTAGGACTAAAAAGCAAACTTTGTCGTGATTTGAGGAACAAATTCTCAACTCGAACCCATGCAAAACTGTTACGCTACTCAAATGAAATTTTTATCGCACTTTAGCTTCATAAAGCACAGTCACCTGACGCAGATTCAGAGCTTTTTTGAATCGGATATTTCTTCTGCTGAAAAGACAGAATTTACGGTTTTGAAAAAAGAAGATAGATTCAGATCTCCAGAGGCTGTTTCTAAGCTTTGTACAACGCGAATACCTCAGAACGGACTGGACTTCCGAAATGGAGTGGTCACACCACATTTGCTGTTTGTACAGTTAGCGAACACTCTTGATATCCATCAACTAATTATTTTAGGTTGTTTGCTTTGTGCTTGCCAGAAGACTCCGTGGACGCAAACTCATGTTCGGAAAGCGGATCTCCTTGATTTTGCAATCGCAGCTAAACATACGCACGGAAGAAAAAAAGCCCTGCGAGCCTTGAATTACGTTGAAGAAAGAGCCGTCTCTATCATGGAAGTATTCGTTCATCTTTATTTAGGTCTACCAAATCATCTTGGCGGTCTCGGTTTGAAAGGAGGAATATTTAATTACAAGGTTGAGCTTGATGATGCTGGCAAAATGGCCCTAAACCAAAAACACTGCTATATCGATTACTGTTTTCCCGAACAAAAAATTGCATACGAATACCAAGGATCGCATCACAATTACTTAGTTGACTACGACTCCAGCCGCTTTGCAGCGCTTAAAGATTTAGGCTACAAAATCACAACCATTACTAAATCACAACTCTACAATCCACTAAGAAGGCAACAGTTGTTAAATCAAATCCTGTTGATGCACAATAAAAAGCTGCGTGTACGGACAAATAAGTTCGCCACCGCACACCAGCGGATTTGCGATTTGTTACCTAGGTATCCCGGTGATGTTCACCCATCCCACATTGCCGACATCGGCTCTAGTGACAAACAACCCTACTATGCCAAGCAAGCGCAGACATACTTCTAATTTCAAAAGAACATTACAGCGCTTTGCATAAATCCGATGGATTTTCCCAACCAATCTTGTTAGTCTAATGACATCAGAAAAACCCGAAAAGCGCAGAAGAATTCACTATCGAAACCACCTAAAAAACTATTGATGAGGACAAGCATAGGCAGATGAACTACTATTCCTACGAAACCCCAATCGGGATGCTCACAATTGTCTGTACCCCTGAGCACCTGATACAAATCGATTTTGGCGAACAGCCTATTCCGAATGCGAACTTTGAAAAGTCCGAACTCACTGACCGTACTTTTGCCCAATTGATGGAATATTTTTCTGGCAAAAGAAGAACCTTCGATCTACCATTACTCCCCAAGGGGACGGAGTTTCAGAAGAAAGTCTGGGATGCACTTCAAACAATTCCTTATGGCAAAACCCAAACCTACTCCGAAATCGCCGAACAAATCGCAAACCCTAGAGCCTGCCGCGCCGTTGGTATGGCCAATAACCGAAATCCCATACCAATCATCATTCCATGTCATCGTGTCATTGGCAAAAGTGGCCATCTCATTGGATATGGTGGCGGTATCGAAATCAAAGTATTCCTACTTGAACTAGAGAGTGGGGGCGAAGATGAGACAGAGCAAAACTGAATACAGAACGTCAATGCTGTTCAAGGCTTGTGCCTAAAAATCCAGAAACATTCGCGGCGGTCGTTGAGCCAGGGGAGTTTGAGATAGAGGTAGGGTTCGAAGGCGGCTTCGTTTTGCAAAAGGTATAAATACTCATCAGAGGGGTAATAGAGAATGAGGTCCGCTTGGCGGTCGTGCAGCATGAATGAGTCTATGATGCGTTCAAGCGCCTGCTCAAAAATGTTGGACAGAAATGGGTTGAAAAAGTAGAAAAGGTTGCTTTGTGGCGGAGGTTGGTAGTACTCCGCGGCCTCGTGAATGAAATAAATTGGTGGCGGTGCTTGTCCGAAGCCAAACTTTTTATTATAAGAGTCAAGATTTTCGCGCGCACGTTGTAGGCGCTCTGGGTGAACCTCCAGCCCATAACCTGCCGTCCGAAAACGGTGATGGAAATAGAGATTGATGCGTCCTAATCCCGCACCATAGTCAATAAGAAACGCATCTTCCTCCGGCTGATACTCCTCGAAAAGCCTGTCCAGCGTACGATAGGGCGTCGATTCGAAGCGATTGTAATTGAGGACGGAGTCATCCCATTCCTCAATGCCGGTCGTTACAATATTCAGTTGCCGGTCAACATAGTATTCACCTTGAGGTGCTTTTTCTTCTCGTTTCATAAAAGTAGGATAGCATATGTGCAAAGAAGCTTGAACGGATTGTCTTTGTATGTTGTATTTTTGCCAGAACTCTTGCCAAAATTCTTACAAAAAACATATAGGTGTGTAGCTTTTTCATCTTCTCTAAAGCATTACAGTTAGAGGGGAGATTGATTTTGGATATAGAACAATTAGGGAATGAAGCAAATGTAGAAGATGTCATAAACTTTTATGCCACGATGGTGTATCGGTTGGCTTATTCTTTTTGCCGGAATTATTACAATGCAGACGATATTTTTCAAGAAGTGTTCCTGAGATATTTCAAAAACAGCCCAGTTTTTGAAAGTGAAGAACATCGAAGAGCTTGGCTGATCAGAGTCACTATAAATTGCGCGAAGAGTGCAAGGTGTGCGTGGTTTAGGCGTACAGTGCCCTTGGAAAATCAGCAAATTTATGAGAAAGCTGAAGAAGTTGAAATTGATATTGACTTAAAAAAGCTATCACCAAAATATCGCGCTATTATTCATCTTTTCTACTATGAAGAATTAAGCATTAAAGAAATAAGCGTGTTATTTAAGCAAAAAGAATCTACCACCCGCACTCAGCTAACCCGGGCCAGACGACAACTGAAAACTATTTTGGAGGATAGAGAAGATGCTTAGAGAATACTACAGAACAATGAATGAACAGATTTCTCCAAGTAGCCAACTGCTTAACAATACTATATATAGAATGAGAAAAGAAGATAGAAGACAAACGACTACCCATAAGTGTTTTCCTGGAAAGTTTCGAGTAGCCCTAGCGACAATTGTTATCCTAATCTCTGTGACGGTTTAATTGTCGGCGACAATTCCTCAAGCCAACAGCCTGCTCTACGCAATTTCTCCAACTGTCGCATTGTATCTATCTCCAGTGCAAAAAACAGCAGATGACGTGGGCATTAGACTAGAGCTCGTTTCGGCAGCAACCGAAGGAAACAAAGCATTTTTGAAGTTCACATTACAAGATTTGTCAGGCAATAGAATCAATGAAAGCATAGATTTGTTAGATCAGTATCGTCTATACAAAACTTTCGATAGCTCAGCCAGAAGTCAATTCCTTGGCTTTGACGCTGAGACCCAAAAGGCAAGTTTTCTCGTTGAAATCATTAATTGGAATGGAGAAACGATACCACGCGACAAACTCAAATTTTCGCTAAACGGCTTCTTAAGTG
>CAZNNL010000061.1:0-9995 GCA_964574395.1 uncultured Oscillospiraceae bacterium
GAAATCCGTCGTTTTTCCGCCGAAAAGTGGCAGAATTTGGACTACAGAAAGAAATATCCGAGAAAATCTTTCTGTAGTCCAAATTTTGACACCTAACTATATGATGCTCATCAAATAACATTGAGTACACCGCAAAAGTTGTATAATAATCCTATGAGATTAGATAGAATTTTGGCCAACGCAGGTCATGGGAGCCGTAAAGAGGTGCGAAGCTTAATTCGTGGCGGAGCTATTTCGCTTGGCGAAACGCGTCTGACGAAAGAAGCTGAAAATATTGATGAAAAAGATTTTGATTTGCTGATGTTGAACGGCTTGCCGTTGAAACCGCAGTTTAGTTTTTATTTTGCCATGCATAAGCCCGAAGGCTATCTGACAGCAATGGAAGACAAGAAGCAAGCGACGGTTAAGGAGTTATTGCCAGCCAATTTATTATCTATTGGACTTTTTCCTGTAGGACGTCTGGACATCGATACGACAGGTCTTTTAATCTTTACAAACGACGGAACCTTGGGTCATCGTTTGACTAAGCCTGAATGGAAGGTAGAAAAGCATTACCTTTTCGATTACTCAGGTGCCTCGCTAACTCAAACAGAAGTTGAGCTTTTCGAGGTAGGTTTGAAGATAGGTGATTGGCAATGCCGTCCAGCCCAACTTATGCTACGCGAAGCGCAGCAAGCCGAACTTATTATTGAGGAAGGTAAATTCCACCAAGTTAAACGCATGCTGGTCGCAGTAGGTCGCGAAGTCACAAGCCTCAAGCGCCTGCGCCATGGACCTATTACTTTGGAAGGAATAGAAAAACAAGGCCAAATCCGTCCTTTGCAAGATGGTGAAATCTCTGCATTGTACGAAGCTACTAGCCTTGTTCGTCCGATTCGCTAAATCAAATCTAAGCTGCTTTATTCCTACAACGGCTTCATGGTCGGGAACAAGAGCACATCGCGGATAGAAGATTGGTCGGTCAGCATCATGCAGAGACGATCGACGCCCATGCCCATGCCGCCGGTTGGTGGTAAACCATATTCCAGCGCTACACAGAAATCTTCGTCCAGACTGTTGGCTTCGTCGTCGCCGGCGTCGCGTTTAGCCATCTGCATGGCAAAACGTTCCCTCTGATCCACAGGATTATTTAACTCGGAATAGGCATTAGCAAATTCTTTCCCACAGATAAAGAGTTCAAAGCGCTCCGTAATGTCAGACATACCTGGTTTCTTTTTCGTGAGCGGTGAAACTTCGATGGGGTAATCGTAGATGAAGGTTGGTTGGACAAGCTTGTCTTCGCAGTAGGTTTCGAAGAAGGCGTTGAAGACGTCGCCTTTTTTCCAGCCGGGTTGAATCTCGATGTGGTTTTGTTTTGCCAAAGAAAACGCTTCTTCATCAGACTCTACTTCATAAAAATCAATTTTCGCATGTTCGAGGACAGCATCTCTCATACTGAGGCGGGCAAAAGGCGGCTCAAGATTTAGCTCTACCCCCTGCCAAGTCACCTGACGCGTGCCATTGACGGCATCGGTACAAGCGACAATGATGTTCTCAGTAATTTCCATCATGCCTTTGTAATCCGTGTACGCTTGGTAGAGTTCCAGCAATGTGAACTCTGGGTTGTGGCGCACGGACAGACCCTCGTTACGGAATTGTCGGCCAATTTCGTAAACGCGCTCCATTCCGCCTACAATCAGGCGCTTTAAGAAAAGCTCAGGCGCAATGCGTAGGTAGAGGTCGATATCCAAGGCATTGTGATGCGTGGTAAAAGGTCTAGCAGTCGCACCACCTGGAATGACATTGAGGATTGGCGTTTCAACTTCGAGGAAATCCAAATTATCCAGATAATTGCGAATCGTGCGAATGATTAAACTGCGTTTGGTAAAAGCTTTTTTGACGTCTGGATTCATGATGAGGTCAAGGTAGCGTTGACGGTAGCGCGTGTCGGTATCCTTTAAGCCATGGTATTTTTCTGGCAAAGGGCGCAACGTTTTGGCTAACAAGGTATACGCCGTCGTACGGATGGAGATCTCGCCGCGCTGCGTACGCATGACTTCACCTTCTACTCCCACCCAGTCGCCGATGTCTAGTGTCTGCCAAGCGTTGTAGTCAGCTTCTCCAAGATTGTCGATTTTGGTAAAGAGTTGGATACTACCTGTTTTGTCAGCCAAATCGCAGAAACTGACTTTACCCATGCCGCGCTTGCTCATGAGACGACCAGCCAGACGCACCATTTGACCTTCAAGTGCTTCGAAGTTTGTGCTGATTTCTGCCGCATGATTGCTGACATCGTAGTTTAAGACTTCGAAGGGATCTTTGCCTTCGGCTTGCAGGGCTTCTAGCTTTTGCAGACGAATCTGCATCTGCTCGTTCATATTGAGTTCGGGTTCAGGGGTCGTGTTTGCTTGGTTTGCCACTTTGGCGTTTTGTGCTTGTGCGTTTTTATCAGTCACGATGCTATTCTCCTCTAAGAAAAAATAACCGCCCAGAAGCGGGCGGCTAGAGTTTATCTATACCGTTCCGCTAGGATTAGGATTTAGGTTTACCAATCTTGGTGAGTTTATATTTGGTGGTGCCGCCAGGTGCGTGGACAGTGATTGCGGCGCCTTTCTTTTTGCCAGAAATAGCTTGACCCATAGGCGAAGCAGTAGAAATTTTATTCTCTAAAACATCCTCTTCTTGTGGGCTGACGAGCAGGTAGACCACCGTTTCACCAGTCGCCTCGTCTTTTAAAGTAACGGACGAACCAACTGAAACCGTTGAGGTGGAAATATCTTCTTCGTCAATAACTTTGACGTTTTTCAACAAATCTTCAATTTCGGCTATACGCGCTTCGTTTTCTGCTTGTACTTGTTTCGCATCATCATACTCGGAGTTTTCCGAAAGATCACCAAAGGACAGAGCAATTTTGATACGTTCTGCGACTTCTTGGCGCGTTGTAACTTTACGTAAATCTAGTTCTTCTTTTAATCGATTCACACCCGAAAGGGTCATTTCGAATGATTTGTCAGCCATAGTTAGGGTACCATCCATTCTTCACTTTGCCATTATTCTGGCAAAAGCTCGTTTCAAGCCTATAATCTACCATAAGTTTCTTGATTTCACAATTTTGTCTGAAACGCACACTTGTCTAACTTAATTATGTTTCAAATTAAGGTCTGCGCTCGCTTTCCTTCGTGATGACGTCATGGGCGCCGCCTTCAACGATACTTGTGGCTGAGACGCGGACGAGGCGCGCTTTGTGCTGGAATTCGTCAATGCTGACGGAGCCGCAGGAGCACATGGTGGCTTTTAATTTGGCCAAGGTTGTATCCAGATTATGTTTCAGGCTACCTGCATAGGGGACGTAGGAATCGACGCCTTCTTCAAATGCGAGACCGTCTTCTTTGTCGCTGTGACCGTAGCGTTGCCAGTTGCGGGCGCGGTTAGAGCCTTCCCCCCAGTACTCTTTGACATAGCTGCCATTGACTAAGAGTTTTCTAGTGGGTGATTCATCAAAGCGTGCAAAGTAGCGTCCCAACATCAAAAAGTCAGCGCCCATCGCTAAAGCAAGAGCCATATGGTAGTCGTAGACGATACCACCGTCGGAGCAAATCGGTACATAGTACCCAGTTTCTTCGAAGTAGTTGTCGCGCGCTTCGGCAACCGCCATTACGGCTGAGGCTTGTCCAACGCCGATGCCTTTTTGTTCACGCGTGATGCAGATGGAGCCGCCACCGATACCAACTTTGATGAAGTCTGCGCCTGCGTCGGCAAGATAACGGAAACCTTCTTCGTCAACGACATTACCTGCGCCGATGGGTAGGTCGGGGTAGTTTTGTTTGGACCATTGGATGGTTTCTTTTTGCCATTCTGAAAAGCCATCTGACGAGTCTATACAAACAATGTCCACACCTGCTTCAACCAGGGCTGGAATGCGTGTTTCATAGTCGCGAGTGTTGATTCCGGCAGCCGCAATCAGACTCTTGTTAGGGTCAAGCAGTTCCATGGGGTTTTCTTTATGTTGCTCATAGTCCTTGCGGAAAACCAGCCCAACGAGACTTCCATCCTCAGAGAGAATTGGCAATTGATTGAGTTTGTTATCCCAAATGATATCGTTGGCTTCGCTTAAGGTGATGCCTTCACGTCCATAGATAATTTGATCCAGTGGGCGCATGAAGTCTTTTACCTTTGTGTCAGGGTCCATGCGACTGACGCGGTAGTCCCTGGAAGTGATGAGACCGACGAGTTTACCATTGGAGGTGCCATCATGGGTAACGGATACGGTTGAATGACCTGTGCGTCTCTTGATTTCTAGTACTTCTTTGAGTGTATCTTCTGCAGTGAGATTTGTGTCGGAAACAACGATACCGGCCTTAAATTTTTTCACAGCTCTAACCATCTCTGCTTGAGATTCAATAGTCTGTGAGCCAAAGATAAATGATAGACCGCCGCTGCGGGTTAAGGCGATAGCCAAGCCATGATCAGACACAGCTTGCATAATGGCCGAGGTGACCGGGATATTCATGTGAAGTTTCGAAGTTTCGCCGCGTTTATAGCGAACGACTGGTGTCTTTAAATTTACGTTCTCCGGTGTGCAATCTTTCTCTGTCAAATTTGGAACTAATAGATATTCACTGAAAGTCCTGGATTCCTGTTCAAAGATTTTGGCCATAATTATCTCCTGTAATTGATCATTCTAGATTTGTTATTCTGACCATTTTAACACGTTTCTCAGTCTTTGAAAGTGAGTAGCTGTATACCAATCTTTATCTTTGTTAATATAGACTTATATCTGCTACAGGGGGAATGTATGACGTTTTGTGCGATTTTGCTAAGTAAAGTTTCAATTCTTTTCTTTGTCATTATCATTGCACTTCTAGGGCAAGTGCTAATTGTAGGTCTTCTCTCCTACTTCATCATTTCGGCAAAATTAAGCCGCTTTCCGAATCAAGCTAAGCCAGGAATAGAAGAAAGCTTGATGGCAAAAGAAGCAGTAAAATACACCGAACCCACCCTTCCAGGTTCACATTGGTTCGGAGAAAACGCCCATCTTTTCCAGCATCGCTACTTGAATAGCTTTGACGGACTACGTTTGCACGCATGGTTTTGGCCAGCACCACAATCGCAAAAATTAGCCATCATCTGCCATGGCTATTCAGACTATCTAGGTTCCATCTCTCTTTATACCCAATATTTTATGCAACGCGATTGGAATGTCTTGATGATCGACCAACGTAGTCATGGCTTTTCAGAAGGCCTGTATATTGGCATGTCGGTTAGTGAAAGTCGAGATTTGTTAGCTTGGACTGAGCTGATGAAAGAAGAACTTCCAGCACTCGAGAGCATTGTATGGGCTGGTTGGTCCATGGGTGGCGCGACGGTACTACAGAATACCGATATCAAAGTCGATAAAGTAAAGGCCATAATCGCGGATTCCCCCTTCACTACTGTAAAAGCCGCTACCATGATTCCTTTTGAAAATCCTTTGCAAAAAGCCTTCATGCTTTTCTATCTCCCCCTGATCAATCTAGTAATCAAAAAGAAAACTGGCGTCAACTTGAACCGAGGAAAGGCTATTGAGCATGTCAAAAATAGTTCTTACCCTATTCTCTATTTCCATGGTGACCAGGACACGCGTGTTCCTTTAGCCATGGGTGAAGCACTTTTCCAAGCCACCTCCTCTCAGAAGTCAATCTACATTGCAATAGGCTCCGCACATGTGCGTGGTTTCTCTGAACATAAAGACATGTATGAACAGGCAATAGATGATTTTCTCGCTGATATTTTATAATCAAGAATCAACTTACAGCCGTAGTTTCTAACTGAACCTTGTTTTGATCAGTTATTAAAGTAAGTTCCGTTCCAGGGAAATAACTAACGCGCCTTTGCATCATTTGTGAGACATCGTAGTATTCAGGTTTTCTGCTTAGTTTAAGCTGGTACACTTGTGCTTCGTGCCTTCTCTGATTAGCTGCTAATTTGAGCGCTGCGACTGGCTTATTACGCTCACGCTTTTTAGCAGAAGCCTCTACACGTTCCATTTTCTTATGCTGTATGATTTCAGAGTTATATGCCCAATAAACGAGCAGTGGCACTAAGCAGAAGCTATATATTGTAGAGGGTGCAGTTAAAAAGCATCCTCTAATTTATATAGGCGGTCGAACCATTTGCGGCACAGATGGACGAACACGCAACGGCTATTAGGCCGGGAAAGGACAAGGTTATGAACGAAATCACATACACCCGTATCGGCGATTATTATCTGCCGAACATCGCGCTCACAGAGCCGCCAGGCGCGCCACTGTTGGGTCGATACGGCATGATGCACAGGGAATACCTGCGTAGGGACAAGCCCGCCCTGTACGCTGAACTCCTGCTCTCTGAGCGGCTGCATCCGCTCTGCCGCGATGTTGATGAAGCGGCGGCACACCGGCTGGCGACAATAGCAGATCGTTATGCGGCACACGAAGTCATTTTAAGCGAGCTGGTCTACATCTGATTCGGCAATGCGCTTGCCAAATGCACCTTGATAAACACTGCCAGCGGCAGTCATATCGCTTTCACTCTGACTGCGCTTGTAGCTTCTTTTTCAGGCTGTCAGCATTGTTCTGAATGTTCGACCACAAAGCAGGAGTGATATCCTCAACAGGCACTGCAATTTCAAAATTCTTCAACGCTGATTTGACTCGGATAAGAATGTTGTTCCCACCGGTATCAACCTCTGCGCCGGTAATGATTGCGCCGATCATGGCCAGCAGAGATAATCCCTCATCGTTTTGGAGCAGGATACTAATCACTTCTGGCAGGGATGTGAATGCAGCCAATTTCATCACATCCATAAACTCATGATCAAAGGTGTCCATCATGTGCTCATGCGAGCTGAACTCACCCGCATCTATCAATCTGGTAAGTAGGTTCAACGTGTGCACTGCGTCTGGCGACAGCCCCGTCTTGTGACATACATTGGCTATTTGATGATTTGGGTCAGGGATGATTCCAAGCAGGTAATCTGCCGAAACATTGTATTTCATACAGATAGCGCGAAGCACACCGATGTCCGGCGTCCTCGTTTCCTGCTCGTAATAACTCATCGCCCCGCGTGAGATTCCAACACTGTCGGCAAACTCTCCCTGATTGAGCTTGCCCTCACGCAGCCCTCGAATGCGAGTAGAAAAAATATGTCTTAGCTCGGCAACGTCCATAGCCATCCCTCCGATTCATGTTGCTCCCATTATAGCAAAACAATCGTGAGGCGTATATAGTTGTATTCATATTCGTTGTGCAACATTGGGGATAAGCATTGACTTTCGTGAAACAGAAAGAGATAATAGCATCAATCGTGAATATCAAAAAGATCGTTTCACGATTGGACTTTGATAATCGAATCATGCAGCCGGAAAGATACCAAAAGCATGGACTTGCCTACAGCGTCGGAGGCGCTGCGCGAAGAAGTGCTTTCGGGAGCCGATTGATTTTAATTGGTTAACGCCTCTACCGCCAAGCAAGGCGCGGGGCAGGAACGCACCGGGGTGAAAGCGGAAAACAGGATTGTATCAAAGATCTATTTGGGTGTTTCCTCCGAAAATGCCCTAAGCAAAATTATATGATGAAAAAAAGGAGTCAATCTTATGAACACAACAGCTATTGTTGACACGGCATCGACCTCTGATCATAAGAGCGAGCCGGTAAAGTTGCGCAAGCGGATTGGCTCCACGGTGTTCCTCGTGAATGTGCATTTCAGCGAGACGAGCACCGAGAGGCTGGAGGATAAAATTCTCCGCATGATGGAGCGGGAGGTGAACAAAACTGCCTGACGCTATTTGTGCCGCAAGTGGTTCGGATTGCCGGAAAGTTGAGGCAAGCATGAGTAAAAAGGTAAACATTTTGTACGAAAGATTGAGCCGTGACGATGAGCTGCAAGGCCCATCCAACTCCATTCTGAACCAGCGTCAGTTACTTGAGGAGTATGCTGAATCCAATGGACTGACACCATATCGACACATCTGTGATGATGGATGGTCGGGCACACGGTGGGACAGACCCGGTTGGCAGGAGCTGATTGCTATGGTGGAAGCGGACGAGGTGGCCTGTGTCTGCATAAAGGACAGCAGTCGCCTTGGTCGTGATTATCTGCGTGTCGGTTTGTACCGAGAGCTGTTTCGTGAAAAGGGCGTGCGCCTGATCGCCGTTAATGACAACTACGACAGCGAGCGTGGCGAGGATGACTTTACACCATTTCGGGAAATTATGGCCGAGTGGTACGCCAGAGACACGTCCAAGAAAATCAAGTCAGTCATCGCGGCAAAGGGAAAAAGCGGTAAGCCCATCACCAGCACACCGCCCTATGGTTTCATCAAAGACCCGGAGGACAAGCATAGATGGCTCATTGACCCGGAGGCCGCTGCCGTGGTGCGGCGCATCTTCCAAATGACGGTGGACGGCATGGGCATTTACAAAATCGCAGGCGTACTGGCGGCGGAGAAAATTGAACGCCCATCATATTACCTTGGCTCTCGTGGGCGCGGCCGCCATAAGAATGATTATGACCGCAGTCAGCCCTATGCCTGGGGTGACGCAACGATTGCACGCATACTTTGCAAGCTTGAGTACGTTGGCCACACGGTCAACTTCCGAACATCGTCCCAGAATTTCAAAAGCAAAAAACGTAAATCCAACGAGCCTGCCGATTGGCTGATTTTCGAAAACACCCACGAGGCAATCATTGACCAGGCTACGTTCGACCTTGTTCAGAAACTCCGGGAGACGCCGCGTCGGATCGACACCTTGGGTGATGCCAATCCGTTGACTGGCTTGTTATTCTGTGCAGACTGTGGAGCCAAGCTATATAACCATCGCAAGGCGCATACCGAAAAGCCTACCCACAAAAAACTGACGGATGTATATTGCTGCTCCACTTACAAGCTTACACGGTCAAAGTTTGACGCCAAATGCTCAGCGCATCACATCAGCACCGAGGCCGTGCGGGAAATTGTGCTCTCCGTCATACGCGCCACCAGCGGTTATGTTCGTGAGCATGAGCAGGATTTCATCGAGCACGTTCGTGAGGCGGCAGGCATCCGGCGTGATGAAACAACCAAGTCACACCAGAAACAGATTGCTCAAAATGAACGTCGCCTGTCGGAACTCGATAAAGTTTTTCGGAGCCTGTATGAGGACAAAGTGCTCGGGAAAATTAGCGAGGCGATGTTTGATGAAATGACCTGCGGGTATGCAGCAGAACGTGCAGCCTTGAAGGAAAAAACCGATTTACTTCAGGCAGAGCTGGATGAGTGGAACGCCGACAGCGTTCGCGCCGATCAGTTCATAGATATCGTGCGGCGCTATACTTCTTTCGATGAATTGACCCCGGCGATGCTCAATGAGTTTGTTGAAAAGATAATTGTGCATGAGGGCGAGTGGTCGGAGGGGAACACCGGTGAGGGTGGCCGTCCGCGCGGCTCTCGCACCCAGCGTGTGGATGTGCATCTCAAATACATTGGCAGCTTCGATGTGCCGGACATGCGCTCACCGGAAGAAATTGAGGCGGATCGCATCGCCGAAGAAAAGCTGGAGGCACGGCGAGCTTATCACCGGGAGAAAACACGGCAATGGAAAGAGCGCAAGCTTGCAGCCGAGGCGGGCCAGAAGCAGCCAAAGCCTTCGGCGTAATTCTCTTTCTGCTGGTGTTATTTCGTTTACGAGCCACGGAAATTGTCATTGCATACCCTAGGTCGTTTCCAGGATTTCTATCGGCTCCAGGGCCTTTTGCGGAAAAATTACACCATATGCAGCGGTTTTGGCACATCGCAAACCACAACATATGGTATAGGGTTTTCACCTTGTTCAGGCGCTGTATTTTCAGCACTGATGCCAAAACAAAATGCCGTATGCCACGGGGAGGTGGTATGCGGCATTTTTGCGTATGGCATGCCACTGCGGCGTTGCCCTTTGCCCTTGACCTTGAGCCCCCGGCAGGGCCCACCGGCATCTTTGCCCGCAACGCGGGAAAGTGCCAGAGTGGGTCAGACGCT
>CAZNNL010000062.1:0-9676 GCA_964574395.1 uncultured Oscillospiraceae bacterium
GGTGGTGTGAGAGGTCGGCTAGCCAATTAATGACTAGCCTCCTACTCGATTTTGTACGTAATACGTTTAACTGAAAAGATAAGACGTCATAGAAATCGATCCCATTTGTCTCACGTGATTAAAAACTTCTACATTATCACTGGCGTCACGTGCACCAAGTATGTAGAGCAAAGGGTTATAGTGATCTGGCGTTGGCACTGCATAACGCGCCAATGGATGATCCTGATAGTTGGCCAATGCAGCGTGGTCCCTACCAAGAATTTTATCGTGAACCCAAGCGTCAAAGGCATCCGCATCAGCAGTTCCACCTTCGAGATCCCATTCAACGCGCCGTAAATTGTGAACGATGTTGCCGCTCCCAATTATGAGATAACCTTGGGAACGTAAAGATTTCAACCGCTCACCAAGCTGCAACAACTCTTGACCATGTGCACGCATTAAAATGCGCAGCTGTACCACAGGAATGTCTGCTTCGGGATACATGTGTTTAAGCACTGACCAGGTCCCATGATCAATTCCCCAGCTGTCATCAAGCTTTACGTCGCTTCCTAAAATACTTTGGACAGCTTCGGTTAATTCAAGACTGCCGGATGGTCGATACTTGACTTTATAAAGCTCCTCAGGGAAACCATACATATCGTAGATTTGTTTGGGCTTGTCCGCGGATTGAACATCCGTTTGGTCACCATACCAATGAGCTGAGATAGCAAGTATGGCTTTCGGTTTTGTTAACTGCTCACCAAGCTCTTTCCATTTGCGCGTGATGGCAGAATCTTCTAGTGCGACCATTGGGCTACCATGTCCCACAAACATTAGGGGCATTAACTCTTTCATGCTCTTACCTCGTACTTAGAAATATTCATCACTTTTTGATTAATCTTCAGTACATTTAATAATAACAGCTTCTCTGCATGATATGATTAACTTATCTTAACTTTCAAGAAATTTAAGGAGATTTATGGAATACAAAGCTCTATCCGTTTATGTGGATGCTTTGCGCAATGCTGGTTTACTGAAACAAGCAGATGTAAAGCTTGATGCATATAATTCGACTATCCACTACCTAACATACAATTCCAAAGAAGTAATAGAAAAAACACTTTATGTATGTAAGGGCGCACACTTTAAAGCTGAATATTTAGATGAGGCTTTGGCAAAAGGGGCGCTTGCTTACGTCAGCGAAACGGCATACCGCACAGATGCTGCCTGCCTTTTGGTCTTCGATGTGCGTAAGGCCATGGCTGTCCTAGCCAATCTGTTTTATGAAGAACCTTGGCGCGCTTTTCGCTTAACCGGTATCACCGGCACCAAAGGGAAGTCTACCGTTGTTCATTATCTAAAAGCCATCTTGGATGAAGAACTGTCCTCACTAAAAGAGAAGCCCAGCGGACTTGTCTCCTCGATACGCATCGTGGACGGTGTGCTTGACGAAGAAGCGCACCTAACAACGCCTGAGAGCCTGGTACTCATGAAACATTTAGCCAATGCTAGGGAAGCAAATCTGCAGTACGTAACCATGGAAGTTTCAAGTCAAGCATTAAGATATGAGCGTGTCGCGGGCATCATGTTTGATATTGGTGTTTTTATTAATATTTCAGAAGACCACATCAGTCCTGAAGAACATAGTGATTATCAAGATTATTTTGATGCTAAACTTAGCATTTTTCGCCAATCAAAACATGCGATTTATAATAAGGATATGGCTGAAGCTGAGGTGGTTTCAGAAGCTGCCCGTTCATCTAAGACTCAGGCTTGCTTTTCAACACTGGATGACACGGCGGATTACTTCGCAAGCAAGATTATTAAGCAGGACTTAGGCTTTTCTTTCACCGTCAAGCTTCGCGGGCAAGAAGAAGCGTTTAGTCTACCCGCACCCGGAAGTTTTAACATTGAGAACGCACTTGCTGCGCTAGCGGTGGCGGATTACTATGGCATTTCAGTTGCATCTATGAAAAAAGGCTTGGCAGACGTACATGTTGACGGACGCATGGAATACTTTGCCAGCCAAAATCGTCAGCTTGCAATCCTGGTGGATTATGCGCATAACAAACTCAGTTTCGAACGTATTTTTGAATCAATCAAAACGGAGTATCCAGATTTCAGTATCTGCACAATTTTTGGTTGTGGTGGTGGCAAAGCATTGCCAAGGCGCGCCCAGCTAGGGAAAGCTGCCGCACGCATGACTGAGCGCATTATTCTCACGTCAGAAGATCCTGGTTATGAAGATCCAGCAGATATAGCTGAAGATATAGGCCAACATATCAGAGCAGAAGGGAAAACCTATGAGTATCTTGAAAATCGTG
The DNA here is from genome assembly GCA_964574395.1 of uncultured Oscillospiraceae bacterium. GTDB lineage: Bacteria > Bacillota > Clostridia > Saccharofermentanales > Fastidiosipilaceae > JAXGQD01. The sequence continues at coordinate 2,304 of CAZNNL010000062.1, forward strand.
GCGATGCGATAGCACATGCTATCAACACGAGTTCAGAAAAAACAATTATTTTAGTTTTAGGCAAAGGTGGTGAGCGGTATCAGAAGATAGGTGCAGACTGGGTAGCGGGTCCTTCGGATTTAGATTATGCTGCGCAGTTGATTGCAGAATACGATAAACAAAATCCTACAAAATTATAAGCAGTGCTGCTTGTGCAAGTTGATTTGAATCAATGAATTTAGCAAAGAACATCGTTAGAATTTCATGTATCATGCTCAGTTTGGTTTTGCCAAAATAATGAGCTAAATTATCAGGAGGAAATCCATGAGTCAAATGTTTTGTTATCAATGTCAGGAAACAGTCGGCAACGTAGGTTGTACAAAAAGCGGTGCCTGCGGTAAAAAGCCTGAAATCTCAAATCGTCAAGATATGATGATTTGGTTGACCAAAGGTCTATCCAGCGTTCTCGTTCGTCTACGCGCAGAGGGACAGGAAGTTTCTAAAGAGATTAACCATCTAGTGACGCTTAATCTTTTTACAACCATTACCAATGCGAATTTTGATGGTGAAGTGTTTTTAAATCGTCAACGTGAAACAATCGCGACTACCGTAGCTCAAATCGCACGCTTAAATAATAAAGAAGGTCTACCCGAAGCAGCGCTTTGGACCTCAACAGACGAGGCTGAACTTGACGAAAAATCGTTGACAGTCGGTGTTTTATCAACAGCTGATGAAAATATCCGCAGTCTGAGAGAATTGATCGTTTATGGTTTGAAAGGTATGTCTGCTTATACAAAACATGCGAACGTACTTCTAGCTGACGATGAGAAAGTTGACATCTTTATCCAAGAAGCCATGGCAGCTACTTTAGACGATAGCTTAACACTTGACGACCTTGTTGCTTTGACCTTGAAAACAGGTGAGTATGGCGTGGCAGGTATGGCTTTGCTAGACGGAGCCAACAGCGGCACTTATGGCAATCCTGAAATCACCACGGTAAAAATTGGCGTTGGCACCCGTCCTGGTATTTTGATTTCCGGTCATGACCTGCGCGACTTAGAAATGCTTCTTGAGCAAAGTAAAGACGCAGGTATCGACATCTACACTCACAGTGAAATGTTGCCCGCTAACTACTATCCAGCACTCAAAAAATATCCACACCTCTACGGTAACTATGGTAATGCATGGTGGCATCAACTCAAGGAGTTCGAGAGCTTTAACGGTCCTATTCTGATGACTACAAACTGCATCGTTCCTCCCAAGGCTTCTTACATTGACAGACTTTACACAAGTGGTTCAGCCGGCTACCCAGGCTGCAAACATATTCCTGGTGAAATTGGCGAAACCAAAGACTTCAGCGAAATTATTGAACACGCTAAGCGCTCGGCTGCTCCTACAGAAATTGAAACAGGAACTATCGTCGGTGGTTTCGCACACGAGCAAGTATTTGCTTTAGCTGACCAAGTTGTTGAAGCGGTAAAATCTGGCGCCATCACAAAATTTGTGGTTATGGCAGGCTGTGACGGTCGTCATAAAGAACGCGATTACTACACGGAGTTTGCGAAAGCGCTTCCTGAATCAGCTGTTATTCTAACCGCTGGCTGTGCCAAATATCGTTACAACAAGCTCGGCTTGGGCGATATCAACGGTATTCCCCGCGTCTTGGATGCAGGTCAATGCAATGACTCTTATTCATTAGCGTTAATCGCTCTGAAATTGCAAGAAGTCTTTGGCCTCGAAAGCATCAACGACCTACCTATCGTTTACAACATCGCATGGTATGAGCAAAAGGCTGTCATTGTACTCCTAGCACTGCTCTATCTCGGCGTGAAGAACATTCACCTAGGACCAACATTGCCTGCATTCCTTAGCCCTGCGGTCGTGAACGTACTGGTTGAAAATTTCGGCATTGCTGGCATTAGCAATGTTGAAGACGACATTAATAATTTAATTCTGGCATAATTAACAGAGCCATAACACAAGCCTTGCTCCTCAGGGTCAGCACTCCGCTCAAGTGGATGGTTGACCTAGGGGGAGCTTTTTTATCGAACGAAATGGAGTAGGCCATGGCACACCATCGAAAAACCTGTTTAGCCTGTGAAGATCACCAATTGTGTATCTATCGCATACCTGCTTTTGCCAAAATTAGTAAAGAAGATGCGATGGCCATGGTGCGCCTTGTGAATCATCGCGAATATGCCAAGGGTGAGGTGGTATTCAACGAAGGTGAGCGTTCACAATTTTTGATTTTTTTTCGTTATGGCAAAATCAAACTTGTTCGCTATGGTCTCGACGGGGAAGAATCGCTGGTCGACATCCTTGGAAAAGGTGATATCTATGGCGGAGACGAAATTTTTATTGATCGTGACTACTCAGAAACGGGTGTGGTTGCGGAAGAAACCGGTGTCTGCATGATACGTAAAGATGAGATTCGTGCACTAACCTTGGAACGCCCCTATATTGGCTTGCGGCTTGCTGAATACCTCAACCAAAAACTACTACAAAATAGGCGATTGATGGAAATAATTAGCACCAAAGATACCTTGCGAAAGCTGGTTATGTTCTTGGTTTATTACGCGGATTTGAATGAAACGCTTGAACTAGAGATCAGCCAAGCTGACATCGCCAACTCAATTAATCTAACGAAAGAGACCGTTAACCGTAAACTTGCGGAACTTCAAAATGCAGCGCTTATTCAAGTTAACGGTAAGAAAAAATTAAACATCCTGTCCATGACTGGCCTTAACGCATATTTAAGCTGATTTTTAACTAGATTTAAGCTTGAATGCTTAGATTTTTCTAGAAGGCTGTGAGAATATCTGCTTTTTATTTACAAAATGCTCAGCTAAAATTAACAAAGATTCCAAAAGGCTGTTGCCCTTTATATGGTTTTTGTATTTAAACTGAATCAGATAAGGAGTAACAATTAAACTCAATGGAGAAACAGGAGATTTAAATGAAGAAAATTATCGTAGCTCTTTTATCTGCCGCTATGGTTCTAGGTCTCGTCGCTTGTGGCGGTGGTACAACCACAACAGCTGCACCCGCTGAAACCACAACAGCCGCTGCTGGCGAAACCGCGACTGCTAGCGATTTGAACGTTGGTGTTTTCTACTATACTTTTGCAGACACCTACATCTCAAGTGTTCGTGACGCTGTAGACAAACAACTTAATGGTGCAGGCATCAAGTTTGAGAACTTTGATGGTAATGGCGACCAAAAAACACAATCAGAGCAAGTTTCTACTGCTTTGGCTAAAGGCATCAACATGCTAGTTGTTAACCTTGTTGAAACCAGCTCTTTAGATGCTGCTCAAGACATCGTTTCATTAGCTAAAGAAAAGAACATCCCTCTCTTGTTCTTCAACCGTGAAGTACAAGACGAAATCATCAAATCTTATGATAACGCTGCTTTTATCGGCACCGACGCTGCTGAAGCTGGACACATGCAAGGTAAAATGATTGCTGAATATCTCTTAGCCGATTATGACAAATTCGACCTTAATAAGGATGGCAACATTTCCTACATCATGTTCAAAGGTGAGATGGGTAACCCAGAAGCTGAAATGCGCACACAATTCGGTGTTGAAGACGCTGATGCTGGCCTCACCGCTGCTGGTAAACCTGCACTCGTATTCTATGATGAAGCTAACGCAGATAAATATCTGGTAGACAAAGATGGCCAATGGTCAGCTAAAGCTGCTAACGAATACATGACCACTGTTCTAGCGAACTACAACGATGCTAACAACAACATGGTTGAACTCGTTATTGCAAATAACGATGGTATGGCTGAAGGTGCAATCGCAGCTCTTGAAGGCGCTGGCTACAATAACGATGCAGAAAAGGTAATTCCTGTCTTCGGTGTTGACGCCACTGATGCTGCTAAAGATTTAATCTCAAAAGGCAAAATGGCCGGTACCATCAAACAAGACGCAGAAGGCATGGCTGCAGCAATTGCTAAACTCTGTGCTAGCATTAAAGATGGCAAGGGCTTATTGGAAGATTTAGGCGACCTACAAATGGACGCTGGCGTTTCCAAAATCCGTATTCCTTACCAAGTTTACTTGGGTGAGTAATCTCATAACTATGCTTGCATAATTGTGTAGTATCAGCCGTCGCTCTAGAGTGACGGCTGTATTTTTTCAAAACAAGTAAAAATGATATAGGAGGTGTTTATGCCAACAGATAGTAAATATTTACTAGAGATGCGTAATATTTTTAAAAGCTTTCCCGGTGTAAAAGCATTAGACAATGTGTCACTATCTGTGAGACCAGGTTCTGTACATGCTTTAATTGGCGAAAACGGAGCTGGAAAATCTACTTTAATGAAATGTCTATTTGGTATTTATAAAATGGACGAAGGTGAAATTTTCCTTGATGGTCAACAAATTGAATTCAAAACTTCCAAAGAGGCCTTGGAAAATGGTGTAGCGATGGTGCACCAGGAGCTTAACCAAGCGCTTAAAAGAAGCGTTATGGATAATCTTTGGTTAGGGCGTTATCCCAAAAAGGCAGGATTTGTCTCAGATAGGCAAATGTATAAAGATACACAAAAGGTCTTTTCTGAACTCGGTCTATCAGTCGAACCGCGTAGGCAGATGGCCCAAATGCCTGTTTCACAAAGACAAATGGTTGAAATTGCAAAAGCCGTTTCCTATAACTCAAAGATTATAGTCTTTGATGAACCTACTTCTTCCTTAACTGATACAGAAGTAACACAACTCTTCAGAATTATTAATATGTTACGCGATCAGGGTTGTGGCATTATCTACATCTCACATAAGATGGAAGAGATTTTGCAAATCTGTGATGACATCACGGTCATGCGCGATGGTCAGTACATTACAACAGAACCCAAAGAGCAAATGGACATGGCGAAAATGATTAGGCTGATGGTCGGACGTGAATTGACCAACCGTTTTCCTCCGAAAAGTAACGAACCAGGTGAATACATCTTGGAAGTTAAAGATATGACGGCTCGCTACTCAAAACTAAAAGATGTTAGTTTTAAATTACGCGCTGGAGAAATCTTAGGCGTAGCTGGCTTGGATGGCTCAGGTAGAACTGAGTTGGTAGAAAATATTTTTGGTGAAGCGACCAAGCTAGCTGGTGAAATTTTCCTACACGGCGAGCGCATCAAAACAAATTCTCCACGAGAAGCGAAGCGCCATGGTTTTGCCTTACTGACAGAAGAACGCCGTGCTACAGGCATTTTCAAAATTCTTGATATAAAAGACAATGCTACGATTTCTAATTTAAAAAACTATCTTAGCAGTAATATTTTCTTAAATGATTCTAAGATGAAGAAAGATACCGATTGGGTTATCCAATCTATGCGTGTAAAAACACCTTCACAAAAAACCAAAATTGGTGTTCTCTCAGGGGGAAATCAACAAAAGGTGATTCTAGGGCGTTGGTTACTAACAAATCCTGAAGTTTTACTTTTAGATGAGCCTACGCGTGGTATCGATGTTGGCGCGAAGTATGAAATATATCAACTGATAATTGATTTAGCAAAGCAAGGCAAAGCCGTCATTATGGTTTCTTCTGAAATGCCAGAACTTTTGGGCGTGTGTGATCGCATACTTGTTATGTCAGGCGGGCGTCTGGCAGGAGAAGTAGATGCAACGAATACCACGCAAGAAGAAATAATGACATACGCAGCAAAGTTTGCCTAAAGGAGGGCGGCATGAGTTTTAAAAATAACAGATTGGCCATGGGAATTGAGGCCTACAAAAGCAAGGGAAAAAGAGAACAAGCCATTGCTCGTAGAGAATGGTTTATCAACAACTCACTCTACATCTTTATGCTGATTGCAATTGTCTATATCGCCATAAAGAACCCATCATTTCTTTCACCTTCATCAATAGCTAATATTCTGACACTGTCAGCAGCTAGCTTGCCGATTGCGTTAGGTATCGCTGGTGCGATTGTTTTAACAGGAACGGACTTGTCTGCTGGACGCATTGTCGGTTTGACTGCATGTATTTCAGCATCAATTTTACAACCTTTAACCTACGCCAATAAAATGTGGCCAGGCATGGCACCGCTACCTTTGGGTGTTGTTTTACTTATCGTTATGATTGTGGGCGCCATTGTAGGCTTGGTCAACGGCGTGATGGTTGCGCGTTTTAACTTACACCCCTTCATTGCAACTTTGGGCACTCAATTGATTGTTTACGGCGCCTTGCTAATTTATTTGCAACAAGGTAACAATAAGGGACAATCTATCTCTGGAATGACCGATACTTACAAGAATTTTGTAAAGAATAATCTCACAGGCTCTTCAGCATTTACTCTACCCATGTTGGTACTTTATGCGGTCATTATCACAGCCATTATGTGGGTTATCTGGAATAAGACAACGTTTGGCAAAAATATGTTCGCTGTCGGCTCCAACCCTGACGCGGCCCGTGTTTCAGGCGTCAACGTCGAATTAACCATCATCATGGTCTTTATCCTTGCAGGTATTTGCTACGGTTACACAGGCTTTATCGAAGGTGCTCGTATTGGTTCAAACAACGCCAACACAGGCATGAACTATGAACTTGATGCTATCAGTGCTTGTGTTATCGGTGGTGTTTCGTTTGTTGGTGGTATTGGTAAAATTTCAGGCATTATCATTGGTGTTATTTTGCTTCGTTTAATCTTTGTTGGCTTAACAGCACTTTCCATCGACCAAAACTTGCAATACATCATCAAGGGTCTCATTATTCTTGTCGCTGTTGCAATCGACATGCGTAAATACATGACTAAGAAATGATTGTTAGTAAAAGCAGAGAGCATTAGAACTAGAACGGTAAGAGTGAAGTGTCAAACATTGAGAATGATGCGAATGGAACGTATAAGATGGGCGCGTCGGATGATAATGACTTAAGTCAGCATGCGGTGCAAACCCCTGCTGCTCCATGGCGCGCTCGTAATATTTACAGTCACGTAAAAGTGAAAAGAGAAAATCTAGATAGGTTCATCATCATTGTGATTGTCATCATTGGTCTTTTGGTGGCTTGGTTCGCTCTAAATACCAAAGGGCTTCCTGTTAGTTTTGAGACCTATGGTGGAACACCTATCCAGAGTGTTCGCTATATGTATGGAGACGTGATTGAGAGACCAGCCAACCCCAAGCTCGAAGGTTATGTCTTTGTTGACTGGTATCCTAATCAAGCACTGATTGCCCCTTGGGATTTCGAACACGATAAAGTTAGTAGTGAAATGACATTACACGCGAAGTGGGAAAGCAAGCAAGACAGTACAGGCGTTAGTAGCGAAACTACCCCTTAATCTAGTGCGTTGTTTTCGCACAAACATTGTTCCAAAATCAAACCGAAAGGGCTCCGTTTCAAAAAACGGAGCCTTTTCTATAACCAGTGATATTTATTAACTAATATTCAT
>CAZNNL010000063.1:0-9428 GCA_964574395.1 uncultured Oscillospiraceae bacterium
CGGTGTCCTCGTTTTTCTAGTTCCTGGTCGCTCGTATGGAGCATGACATTTCCTAGAGGAAGTCATTTCTACAGTTACCGGTGGCTTTGGTGGCACAATCCGAAACATTGGTATCGTAATCATCTTGGGTTGCGGCATTGGAGTAATTTTGGAGGATACGGGCGGTGCCCTTGTTCTAGCCAATACAATACTTAAACTTGTGGGCAAAAAAAGAGGTCCTTTAGCCATGGCTATATCTGGTTACCTCGTTTCTATCCCGGTTTTTTCTGACTCAGCCATCGTTATTTTGTCCCCTGTCGCACGTTCTCTTTCAGCGCGCAGTGGCGTTCCCCTAATCGCTCTACTTGGTACACTTAATGCCGGTATTTTGGCAACACATACCATGGTTCCACCAACACCTGGACCCTTGGCTGCTGCTGGAACACTCGGTGCTGACGTTGGACTAGTTATTGCGTTTGGTTTGATTTCCTCTGTTTTCTATACATTTGCAGCATCTCTGTATGTTACAAATAAGAAAGTAATAGCGAAATATCCTCAAGTTGCTCATGTGGAGAACATTGAAGTAGCGAAAGAAGGGGAAGACCTCAACCTAGCTTCAGATCGTAAGCTTCCGAGTGCATTCTTGACCTTTGCTTGTATCTTAGTCCCTGTTCTACTTATTTGTATTGCATCATTCGCTAAACTCGCAAATCCTGAAGGCAGTGATTTCATCAGCTTCTTGAATTTCTTAGGCCATCCAGTAATCGCTCTATTTATTGGTGTCGGACTTTGTTTATTCTTAGATACAAGCCGCTTCAGCAAGGATCAAGTCTACAAATGGTTTGACACCGCTTCTGAAAGCTCAGGCTTCATCATCCTTGCAACCGGCGCAGCTGGTGCATACGGTGCGGTCTTAAAGGCTTCTGGCGTTGGTACTTATTTAGGCAACCTCATCGCAGGCACCGGTCTACCCGCTGTCTTCGTACCTTACTTAGTTGCTGTACTCTTGTCCGTTTCAAACGGCTCTGCAACGGTTTCACTTCTCACAGGTTCAGCGATTATTCTGCCACTATTGAGCACACTCGGCTTACACCCCGTTATCGCAACCCTGTCTATCGCAGCCGGTTCATCCTTCTTCTATCACACTAATGCAAGCCATTACTGGGTAGTTAATAGAAGTAATAACCTGACGGTTCCCGAAACCTATGCAACAGTTTCTATTCCTTCAGCGATAGGATCCGTTGCGGCAATCATTGGTGTATTCCTCTTGTCATTCATCGTACGTTAATCGCAAACAAGAATGGCAAACAAACTGTTATTACCTGTAAAAATAGAGGGGGCGCTGCTACAATTTTTGTCATGCAGCGCCATTCTATTAATTTATCAACGTTTCATCGGCCTTTTAAAATTTGATGGAGAAAACATTATGGCGAAACTACTAGAATATCAAGGGAAGGAATGGCTGAGAAAAGCTGGCATACCTGTTCCTGAAGGGCGCGTAGCACATTCAGCTGAAGAGGCACGTGATATCTGCGCAGAATTAGGCAAAGCAGTGGCAATCAAAGGACAGGTCCACGCAGGTGGCCGCGGAAAAGCAGGCATCGTTAAATTAGTGGACACACCTGAACAAGCTTATGAAACGGCAGGTGAAATCTTAGCAAAGACGGTTAAAGGTTTACCGGTCAGAGCTGTCTTAGTAGAAGAAAAACTTCAAATAAAGCGCGAGTTTTATTGTTCAATTATCGTGGACGGCGCACAGGATGTGCGTTCCCCTATCATGATGTTTAGTACCGAGGGAGGTATGGACATCGAAAGTGTAGCAGAAGAATTAATTATTAAAGCCAAAATCGACCCGATTTTTGGTTTAGCAAGCTATGACGCCATAGACATCTGTGTCAGGGCCGGAATAGAAGCGAAGTATTTGGGTGTTTTTGCCAAAATGCTTACGAAACTCTCAAAAACATATCAAGAATATGACTGCCAAACCCTAGAAATAAACCCGTTAATCATGAATGAAAAAGAAGAGCTGATTTGTGCGGACTGTAAAATGGACATCGATAATAGTTCCGTTGGCAGACATCCTGAATTTGGAATCGAAATCGCTCGTGACCTACCTGGTGAACCTACTGAATTAGACTTTATCGGTTGGAGCATTGAAGAAACAGATGCGCGTGGTACAGGCTTCCTGATGAACATGGGCTACGACGAAGTGAGCCCAGGTTATGTTGGCTATCACCCGATTGGTGGAGGTTCAGCCATGATGGGCTTAGATGCTCTTAATCAAGTTGGTTTGAAACCAGCAAACTACGCGGACACCAGTGGCAATCCTGTCGGTTCAAAAATATATCGTGTGGCAAAAAGTGTGCTTAGCCAACCGAACATTGATGGCTATTTGCTGGGCGGCTTTATGATGGCCAACCAAGAACAGTGGCATCATGCGCACGCAATCGTGAAAGTGTTGAATGAGATTTTGCCAAAACAAAAACCAGGACTACCCTGCGTCTTACTTCTCTGTGGTAATCGCGAAGACGAGTCTATGGTAATCTTCAAGGAAGGCCTCAGTGCAATGATGACTCCAGACGGACCTGGTAGACGCATCGAAATCTACGGCAAAGAACATGTTACTGACACTAAATTTATCGGCCAACGTTTGCGCGCACTATGTGATGAGTATCGGGCTGAAAAAGACCAGGCGAAGGAGGCGTAATAGATGTTGGAATTTAATGAGAGAAGCCTAACAGTAAAAATAGACACCAGTAAATGTGACGCTTGTAGCTCAAAGGCTTGCGCTGCCGCTTGTGCGAAGTATGCACGTGGCTTATTGGTGATAGATGAACAAGGCCATGCTTCTGTTGGTGGCAAGACCCCCGAGGAAGTCATGCGTTTAGGCACCGAATGCCTGGCATGCGAGTACGCTTGTAAAACAAAAGGAATGAATGCAATTGTCATAGATGTTCCTATAACCGGATTAGATGAGTATCTCCAAAAACGCGGGCTCGACAATCCGGCAGAGCAATAGAGCACGGGGTAGTAACAATGGGTATATTAATTAATAAAGATACAAAAGTGATTGTGCAAGGTATCACGGGTCGCGAAGGCTCCGTACGTACCAAGTACATGAAAGAATATGGCAGTAAAATCATCGGAGGCACAAGTCCTGGCAAAGCCGGCGAATCCGTATTTGACGTACCGGTGTTTAATAGCGTAAAAGAAATTGTCCGCGAACATGGCGAAATAGATTTTAGTGTAATTTTTGTTTCGGGCAGCCGCCTTTTAGAAGCCGTCATGGAAGCAGCAGATTCAGGTGTAAAGAACATCATTCCTTGCGTTGAAGGAACTCCGATTCATGACATTATGAAAATGATCGAGTATGCCAAAATTCGTGGTGTACGTATTATTGGGCCAGGTTCCATCGGCATCATGACGCCGGGCGAAGCAGTTGTAGGTTGGCTCGGCGGTAACGTTGAATGGGCGAACAAGTTCTTCAAACGCGGTAACATTGGCGTATTTTCACGGAGTGGTGGACAATCAGGCACTATTCCCTGGGCGCTTCGCGAAGGCGGTTTTGGTGTAAGTACGGTTGTGCATATCGGTACAGAACCAGTCTTGGGAACATCTATGGCTGACCTTTTGCCATTGTTTGAAGAAGACCCCGAAACCGAAGGCGTTGCTGTTTATGCAGAAATCGGCAGCACACTTGAAGAGGAATGTGCAGAAGTTATCGCAGCAGGTAAGTTTACCAAACCATTCGTCATTTATGTTGCTGGCGCCTGGGCACCAGAAGGCCAACGTTTCTCGCACGCGTCAAACATTGTTGAACGTGGCAGAGGTTCAGCCAAGAGCAAAATTGATGCTGTATTGAAAGCTGGCGGATACGTAGCAGATACCCCTATCGATATTCCCTTAATTTTGAAGGAAAAACTTAAGGGTTAATGGTAACATTTTTTTGAACGAATACACCGAGATAAAAGCCTGTAGAGTTCTGCTTTATGGGCTTTTGAACACTTTTAAGGCAGAATAGATACAGCTTTTGCTATTTGGCATAAACATTCTGTTTATAAGTTATTAGGTAGTAATTAATTTTTGGAGGAATACCAGATATGCAAAATTTACTCGACTCAATTCCCAGTACCCTACTCTTGGGTGCAGGCCCCAGTAGCGTAGCACCCTCAACGTATGGTGCGATTTCCAGAACTATCTTAGGCCACATGGATCCTTACTTTATCAAAATCAGTGACGGTATCAAAGAAGGCTTACGCGTGCTTTTCGGTACAGAAAACATGCTGACCGTTCCTTTGTCAGGTACAGGTTCATTAGGTATGGAAGCCTCGTTCGTCAATATCATTGAACATGGTGACAAGGTTTTGGTTCTGCAGAACGGCGTCTTTGGTACGCGCATGATTGACGTTGCAGGACGCTTAGGCGCTGAGGTGACTTCATTGGATTTCGAATGGGGTAAACCTGTAGATGTCGACCAAGTTGCTGAGCAGCTTAAGAAAGACGATTATAAAATTGTTGCTGTTGTTTTTGCGGAAACCTCTACAGGCGTTAAGAACCCTGTTAAAGAAATTGGCGAATTACTCAAAGGTAAAGATTCTCTATACGTCGTTGATACGGTCACAGCGACTGCCGGTATGCCTATCGAAGTAGACAATTGGGGCATCGACATCTGCTACGCAGGTTCTCAAAAATGTCTCGCCTGCCCTCCAGGCGCCTCCCCTATCACTTTCTCAGATCGCGCAGTTGACGTGATTAACAATCGTAAGAGCAAAGTACCCAACTGGTACATCGACATGAGTTTGCTGACCGCATACTGGGGTGGCGGCACACGCGTCTATCACCACACGCCTCCCATCAATATGTTCTATGCACTCTACCAAGCAGTACTGAACGTGCTTGAAGAAGGTCCAGAGAATGTGTACGCAAGACACATTGAAGCACACGAATACCTCATCGATAAAATTGGCGAAATGGGCTGGGAGATGCTAGTCGAAGACAAGTATCGTCTACCTATGTTGAATGCTGTAGTCGTTCCTGAAGGCGTCGACGAAGCAAACTTACGCGCACGTCTCCTCAACGATTATCAAATCGAAGTAAGTAGCGGCCTAGGCTCCCTTGCTGGAAAAATCATCCGTATCGGACTCATGGGTTACAACGCAGAAAAATACAACGTTGACAGACTAATCAAAGCGATGAAAGAGATCCTTGGCTAATAGTTCCAGAATTAGTTTTCATAGAAAGGCTGCCTCGCGGGGTGGCCTTTTTTTGGCCAAACTACGGTCAACCAAAAAACTATTTTCGGTATTGCGCCTTAAAATGCTCAAAATACACTTGGTATTGTTCAGAATTCGCTTTTATCGGTCTTGTTTCTAGAACCGGCGGAGGTACAAGCTTTTCGACAGCCACATCTAAATTTTCATAATACCCAGAACCGTATGCTGCTAACACTGCCGCTCCAAGAGCAGCTTGTTCCGCGCCGGACGACAAGACAAGCGTTTGATCTAAGACATCCGCGATAATTTGTCGCCAAAGGGGGCTTTGCGCACCGCCACCCGAGATGTACATCTTCTCCGGTCGCATCGCTGTTGGCAAGAGTTCGAAAGACTCTTTCAATGCGAACGCCACACCCTCCAAAAGCGCACGAATCATATGACTACGATTGTGGGCAAAACGCAAACCACTAAACTGTGCCGTCGCAGCAGGATCCATGTGCGGCGTCCTCTCCCCTAAAAGATAAGGCAGGAACAAAACGCCTTCACTGCCTACCGGGACAGCTTCTGCCAACTGATCCATGTCTCTATAGGAAATATTTTCTAAGATATTATCGCGCAACCAACGCAAAGCAAGTCCGGCACTGAGGTTCGCAGCAAGAAAAAACCAAGAATCTCGGTTCAGGAAATTAAACACATGCGCATTAAGTTTCGGAAGCACCAAGGGTTGTGCTAGCGGCACAAATACTTGCCCCCCCGTTCCTACGGTAACTGAACCAGTTCCCAGAGCTACGATGCCATTGCCAAGCGCCTGCATAGCTTGGTCAGCCGCTCCACAATACACACGGCAATGTGTAGTAAGGCCTAGCTCAAGCGCAACTTCTTCCAGCACCGGGCCACAATCATGTGAAGCAGAGAAAACCTCAGGAAATGTTTCTTCCCTGAGCTCAAGTCTTTGAAGCAAGACTCTCGACCACGTTGCACGCTGGACATCGAAAGCGCCACTACCCGCCGCATCAGAAAAATCGCTCGCTACTTTTCCAGTCATTTTCATGCGTAAATAGTCTTTTGGCAAAAGCACCGAACTGATTTTTTGATAATTCTCTGGTTCATGTTTACGTAACCAGAGTAACGATGGCAAAAGAAATCCCGCCGCACTGGGATTAAGGGTCAATCCCTTCCAATCACTTAACGTAAATCGCTCGTTCAATTCCGCTACTTCAAGGGCAGAGCGTTGATCAGCCCAAATAATAGCAGGGCGAATAGAACGACCTTCTGAATCAATGGTCACCAAGCCATGCATCTGCCCAGAAAATGACAAGGCGAGAATGTCCTCAGAGGCGATTGTAGCAGTTCTAGTAACTTCTTTGACCACCCTTACGGTAGCTTCCCACCATGCGTCGGGCTGGTGTTCAGCCCAGGCAATCTGTGGGGTCTCAAAATTATAGTTTTCTTGGCTCTGTGCCAAGATTTCGCCTTCGGAGGATAAAAGGAGCGCTTTCACGCTGGATGTACCTAGGTCAATGCCTAAAAATGCTTTCATGAATGGGCTCCTTTTGCCAATAATAATTTAACCGAAAACTTCGCGCACAAAACGTACGGATTCGGTAATGTCTTGGTCTAGCTTCGCAGCATCCGCGTTGTCTGACAAGTCGCGCCAGACTTTAATGTCCTCACCAACGCCCCCACCAGGCGACACAAAGGGCTCCATGACCAGGTAGCCATTGTAATTAATGTCCTTGAGCGCCTTCGCAATCTCAGTCCAGGGCATTCTGCCTGCTTGAGGGACTTTACGATTAGCTTCTCCAATATGGAAATGTCCGAGATAGCCCTCACAAGAGCGGATGGCAGAAGCGAAATCGTCTTCCTCGATGTTCATATGGAAAGTATCAAGCATAACCTTAACGTTTGGCTTATCGACGGCTTTGACAAATGCCACGCCCTCTGCTGCGTCGTTTAGCAAGTACTGCTCAAAGCGATTCAGAACTTCGCAATTGAGTTCAATCCCGTAGTTTTGTGCGGCATCCGCCAATTCTTTCATGCTTTTTATACTTTGCTCGAGTGCTCTAGGTTTGTCAATTGGTGAAGAATAGTCTGCAGGCCAATAAGCATAGACTGCTCCGCCAATTTTACGGATGTCTGCTTTGTCCATCACGGCAAAAATACGCTTCATATGTTCGATGCCATTACGTCTCACAGACTCATCTGATGAGGACATATCGAACTCTTTTGGAGGGCCAAATCCCATAGTCAGAATAAGCCCTTCTTCTTTCGCACGGTCACGTAACTCAAAGACGTCTGCTTCATTTAAGTCTAAAATACCTGTGGATATTTCTAGCACATCAAAGCCGCACGCTTTAGCTCTTTTTAGATACTCAAAATAATTGACTTTCCATTCGTTCGCCCAGTAGGCAAAATAAGTACCGATTTTCATTTTGTTCTCCTTATGGGGTGTTTTAATTTTTAGAAAATTCGAGGCCGCTTGGAAAAGTCGGCCTCTGTATTTATTATGTCTTGACTATTATGCTTCTGGTACGTAGTAGTCTGGTTCACCAGAGATCTCTGCACCATTACCCAGTTCATACAAGAAACCTAGTTGTTCTTTTGTGCCCATGTAGTAGTGGACATCTTCTTTGTATTTGCCAGCCTGTAGGCAAGGGATGCCCATCTTCTCTAGGCGAGACATTTCTTCTGCTATTACATCTTCAGTCATAACATCCTTGATGTGATGTAGACCTGCGATAAACTTGCGATCATCGCCGCAGTAAACGCAAGGGCCTGCGATAGGCTCCATAAATTCTAATTCTATGTCTCCTGCCCAAGCCACAGCCGTAAGGTATTCTGCACCTTCTGTAACAGCTTCACCATTCACTTCAAACCAATCTAAATTATCGGACTTGAAGACGCGCACGGCCCAAGGACCGATATCAAACAGCTCGCTCATGTTTTTCATGCATTCTACAGCATTCGGGACTAAGGCACCGATTTGTTTGAAGTTAACAACACGTCTTTCAGGATCTTTGCTTACATCGGGCGGGTAGGTGTAATCAGGAGGGCCTATTTCTCCTTCAAAACCGAGCTCAATAATGTAACCAATTTTTTCCTCAGTATCGAGATAGGCGTGGATATCTTTACCCAAAGTACCTGTTTGGGTAACATTTATGCCTTTTTCTTTCATCTCTTCAATGAAAGCGAGGATTTCTTCTTCCGTGTCGAAAACAATTTTAAAATGGTGCAAGCTATCGCCTTTACGTTCTAGGGTATCCCAATAGACATTATCTCCTACGAAAGGCTGAACTACCTCAAATTGGATGTTTCCAGCATCAGCAACGGCAGCCAAGAAGTCAAAACCTTCTGTCATTTCTTGGCCAGCCACCTCAAAGTATTCAACCGTATCAGGTTTAAAATGGCGGATATCCCAAGGACCGATGCCGAGGATGTCCCAAAAGTTTTGCATCATTTTCTTAGCATCTCTAGTTACAATGCAAATTTGTCTAATTTTACCTTTCATGTTACCTCCTAATTGCTTTTCAGCATCTGTTTTCTAATTTTTCTCTTCTCCAAATAGAAATTCAATATAAGTACGCCAATGAGTGCCAAGCCCCAGATTAAGTCTCTATAATAATTGCTGATTGTTGGAAACATATTCAAAAAAGATGAAATAACTTGAAGTGCTGCGACAGCGATGGTCACGCCAACAACAGTGCCAGAGCCACCATTAGGGTCCACGCCACCAAGTACAGATATTAAAATTGTGAGCATGGTATAGCTGCTGCCAAAGTCTGCTTTTGCCGTATTTAATCTTGAAAGACTAATCAAGCCAGCCACCGCAGAAAGAATACCTGAGGTCATGTAAACCCTTGTAATAACACTAGTGTTTTTTATTCCGGCAAAACGAGCAGCCTTCGCATTCGTACCTACCAAATAAGTATGTACACCGAAACGCGTGTAACGCATCAGCCAAGCCAGCCCTATTGCTAGGATGATAAAAATTAAAAATGCAATGGGGAAAAGACCTAACACGGGTTTTGATGTCAAGCCAGAATATGCCTTATTACCTCCCGCGACCGAAGAGCCTTTGGAAATAA
The DNA here is from genome assembly GCA_964574395.1 of uncultured Oscillospiraceae bacterium. Lineage (GTDB taxonomy): Bacteria > Bacillota > Clostridia > Saccharofermentanales > Fastidiosipilaceae > JAXGQD01. Next base: position 9,278 of record CAZNNL010000063.1, read on the forward strand.
CAATCGCAATACCCATAAATAGTTGGTAACTTCCCAGAGTTGCTAGCATCGGTGGGATATTGAGTTTAGAGATGAGAAATCCGTTGAAGATGCCACATTGTCAACGCCGATTTAAAATTTACCACAAGAGCCGGACTAAAATTGACCAGTC
>CAZNNL010000064.1:0-9338 GCA_964574395.1 uncultured Oscillospiraceae bacterium
TGGCGCAGGTCTATTTCTTGATGGCAAAACCCTACATACCTACAAAGACCTCCTTAAAAGTTCCGGACGCATAGCTTCCGATTTTGTCACCCTTTACGGCTTTGGCGTCACCTTGATTAACATGGGCTTAATGGGCATTATTGCCACAAGCTACGCCCTTTGGGTGAGTGGACAGTTAAACGGTCCAATCATTGGGGGGATTCTGACGGTTGTTGGCTTTGGAGCATTCGGCAAACATCCGCGCAATGTCATTCCAATTTTGATGGGTGTTTTGACTTTGAATTTTTTTACTTCGTTCGATCACACTTCGACTACAGCTGTAGTAGCAGGTTTGTTTGGTACGACTTTGGCACCGATAGCGGGTTATTTTGGGGTTTTGCCAGGAATATTGGCAGGGTTCATACATATGACAATGGTACTGAATGTAGGCGCATTGCACTCCGGGGTGAATCTTTATAACAACGGCTTTTCTGGGGGTTTTGTGGCAGCGATTATGGTACCGCTCCTAGAGATGGTGCAGCAGAGGGGGATTTTGCCAAAACAATTATGGGAAAACTTTCGCCAAAAGAGGCGAAAAAATCTATCTAAAGACAGATAGTATTAAGGCTTGGGGGTGAAATTCTTGTATAGAGAACGTGAACGTACAGCACATATGGTAAATGAGCTTATTGGCTACTTTCAGCATTATGGCATTGTGAATTTTTCACTGCACGTGCTGCAAGACGATACGCGTACATTGGTTGAAATTTTTGGTGCTTGCAAAACGCCACCGCCACATTTGGATGAGCTTCAAGAATCATTAAATAAGGGGAGAGCGCCGGCTATGGAGGAGTACTACGATCAGCTTATGAGCATTTACGATGAAAATAGTGAGCTGCATCTTCTGGCGATGATGGTGGATCGTGGACTGATAAGCTATGGAAATGAAATGTTAAGTATAAGTATTGAGCGCTTTTTGTAGATATCTTGGGAAATTGCAGTTTTGCCAACTTATTTCTTATTACGTTAACAATTGAGATGGTACAATAATTAAGTATTGACTGGGGGTGTTCTTCGCTGAAGAACGTTGCAAATGTGAGAGGGTTTTGTTTATGATTCGATTTGGTACAGGTGGTTGGCGCGCAATTATTGGCGATGAGTTTATTAAGTCAAATGTTCAACTTTTAGCTGCAGGTCTGCTAGCTAAAATGCGCAAAGATGGCCTAACAGATGAAAACTTTGTTATCGGTTATGATCGCAGATTCTTGGGTATTCAGGCTGCTGAGTGGATAGCGGAAATCATGGCTGCGGGTGGGGTAAAGACGCAGATTATTAATCGTGCGGCACCGACGCCTTTGGTCATGTTTTATGTTATGAAAAACAATTTGCCTTATGGCTGCTCCGTTACGGCGAGCCACAACCCTGCACTCTATAACGGCATCAAAGTTTTTATGGAAGGCGGAAGGGATGCCAACGAGGAGCTGACGGATGAAATTGAGTTGCATATTCGTGCGTTAGAGGCGAGGATGCAGGATGGCGAACCGCGAGAAGAGGTTTTGCCAATCATACCTTTAATGGAAGCTTTGTCTACAGGAGTAGTCGAGTACATCAATCCTATGAATGAGTACATCGATGCAATCCTTGACACGGTGGATGAATTAGCCATTCGTAAAGCACATCTTAAAATTGTTATGGACCCGATGTATGGGGTGTCGAAAACTGCCCTGCAGACCATTCTACTGACCATGCGCTGTGAGGTGGATGTCATCCATGATAGACATGACACGCTTTTCGGCGGTCGTCTTCCGGCACCAAATGAGAAAACACTTTCAGGTTTGATGAATTTTGTGGAAGAAAACGCTTGTGATATTGGTATCGCGACGGATGGTGATGCGGACCGCTTGGGGGTTATCGACGATAAATCGCAGTTCCTACATCCGAACAAGATTCTGGTCTTGATTTATTATTACTTGCTTAAATACAAAGGCTGGCGCGGCGCCGTGGTGCGTAACGTTGCCACCACACACATGCTGGATAAAATCGCTGCTGCATTTGATCAAATTTGCCTTGAGGTACCGGTTGGCTTTAAAAACATCTCTGCCGGCATGGAAGAAGTCGATGCGATTATTGGTGGTGAAAGTTCGGGCGGTTTGACTGTTAAAGGCCATATTAAGGGCAAAGACGGCATTTACGCCGCAACCTTGCTGATTGAAATGCTTGCTACGACCGGACGTTCCTTGTCCTCTATCTGGGCAGATATCCAAGATGAGTTTGGTGTTCTGGAAATGGGCGAAGCGGACTATCGCTTTACAGCACAGCGCAAAATTGAAATCAATGAAATCATTATGGTTGATAAGCTTTTGCCAGATTTCGGCATTGAAATTGAGCGTGTGAGTTATATGGATGGCTGCAAGGTGTTCTTTAAAAATGGCGGCTGGCTCATTTGCCGTTTCTCAGGTACAGAACCACTATTACGTATTTTCAGTGAAATGCCCACCATGGATGAAGCCAACAGAGTTATTGGCATTATGGCGGACTTTTTGGAACTCCGCTGATTTAGGCTATTTGGGGTTTGGCGATCCGGGGTGTCAACTTTTCAGGCTACTGCGCCTGGTGAACAGGAATACCTCGGTCCGCAAGATAAGCCTTCAAATCACGGATTCCAACCAAGCCAAAATGGAAGAGCGATGCAGCGAGTACGGCGTCACAGCCACCATCGACGATGGCATCGTAAAAGTCTTCCATTTTTCCGGCGCCGCCAGAAGCAATGACAGGAACGCGGACGGCATCCGTAACGAGTTTGTTGAGTAAGTTATCGTAGCCGTTTTTTTGCCCATCACGATCCATAGAGGTGAGCAAAATTTCTCCTGCGCCTAGTGCAACAGCCTCTTTCGCCCAATCTACAACATTCATTCCAGTAGCTTTTGTGCCCCCAGCTGTGTAGACCTCATAGAAAGGCGCCTTGCCATTGGCAGGTGAAACATAGCGCGCATCAATGGCGCAGACTATGCACTGGCTGCCAAATTCGTCTGCGGCTTCTTTGATTAATTGTGGATTGCTTACCGCAGAAGAATTGAGTGAGACCTTATCAGCACCCGCTAAAAGTAGCTGCCGGATGTCGTCGCGATTGCGGATCCCACCACCCACGGTGAAGGGAATAAATACTTCGGCCGCGACCTTTCTTACCATGTCGATGGTTGTGTCACGTCCTTCTAAGGTGGCGGTGATATCCAGAAATACTAGTTCGTCGGCGCCTTCAAGATTGTAGCGTGCGGCGGTTTGAACAGGGTCGCCAGCATCAACCAGGTTAACAAAATTGACGCCTTTGACGACGCGGCCATTTTTAATATCCAGACAAGGGATGATTCGTTTACTAAGCATGAGGGCCTCCTGTAGTTGTTTTGCCAATAGTATTGATAAATCCTTCAAGAATTCGCAGACCTGTCGAAGCACTTTTTTCAGGATGAAATTGATAGCCGCGGATGTTTTCTTTTCGCACGGCTGCAGTAAAATTGATTTCATAATGGCAAAACGCCGCACTCACGCTCGAATCCTTCGGTTTCACAAAATACGAGTGCACAAAGTACAGTTCGCTGTTCTCCTCGAGCAAGGGATCAGAACATGAAAAAAGTGCGTTCCAACCCATGTGTGGAATTTTTGTGCGAGACGCTTGGGGGAGTGCATTTTCGAAGGCAACAACTTCGCCTTCGAGAAGACCAAGTCCAGCTTCGCAGCCTTCTTCGCTTTGCTCAAACAAAAGTTGCATGCCTAAACAAATGCCTAAGAAAGGTTTTCCAGTTCGGGCGAATGTGCGCAAGGCGTTATCCATACCGCTGCTGCGCAAAGCTCTGGCTGCATCATCAAACGCTCCAACGCCCGGCAAAATCGTGGCACTAGCTCGCACCAAGTCTGCAGCTTGATCTGCAATAAAAAACGGTGCGTGAAGGTGCTTCAAAGCATTTGCCACTGAAGCTAAATTTCCACGCCCATAATCAATCAATGCAATCATGGGATAATTCTAGTCCTAAAAGCACTAAGCTGTAAACTTTTCTGCGTAAAATAATGCGCAACACCTGTTTGGGTAACAAGTATCGCGCAATTCTTGTTAATTAACAAGATTTCAAACGTCCTTAATCACTGGCTTGGATACTGGACAGTATCGCTAGAACATCTGGGTCGTCTAAACTGATTTCTTCTCCATCGCCCATTTTGTACCATACTGCGATTTGGTATTGGTCATCTTCTGGTTTGTCCGAGTTAGCATAGAGGACGGCAAGTGGTGCGCCCATGCTTTTGCCTGTGTAGCCTTCCCAGGTATAGTTTTCTAAGTCGATAGAGTCTAAATCGGCTGTATCGTCATAAAAATCTTTCGAAACTTCAAGCATTTCGGTATCTTTGGCATAATACGTAATCTGAATACCAGGTACTTGAAATGGGTTGATGTCTTCTCCGACACCTTTGACTAAATAAATGTAATCGGGTCGGCCTTCTTCAACGTAGCCTTCCATGTTTTCGGCTGCGCCCAGAGCTGTCCAGCCTTCCGGGACAAGGGCTTTGACTTTTCCGGCGTTGAAGGTTTTACCTTCAATTTTTTTCTCTTCAGCTTCTGTTTCCACAATTGCAGATGTAGTTGTGCCCTCATTATCAGCTTTTGTAGGAGTGGCGCCGCCACAAGCTGAAATGGTAATTGCCAAGAGCAAAAGCACGAGCAGATAGAGGTGTAGTTTCTTCAGTTTCATGTCTCTTCTTTTCGATTGAAAAACAATACATCATGATTTCATGCGCTGCTTGCCTAACGATTAAGATTTTTATCGACTTGATTCTAACTGTTACTACGATATTACTAAGATTATATTGATATATATAGTATAGAAGCGGCGCTACGGTAGGTCAAGGATTGGGAGTCAATAGGTTGGGCATTCGGGTTTTCAAACTACGGTGTTGTATTGGCAAGGCAGCTGTGCCAAATTAGTCGCAAATTTGACCTGGCCCCACTGTAAAACCCGGCGCCATATCTATGACTTCCGAATCCTCAACCACCAACGCCAATGTGCTATACTCGAAATGTACGGCAAGGCGGAGGTTACTATGAAAATCGGCATTTTTACGGACGCATACATTCCTCAAATTGGAGGGGTTTCCACATCTTGTCTCCTGTTAAAAAACGAACTGACCAAACTAGGCCACAAGGTCTATGTTTTCACCACAACGGACCCTGGTGCGCCAGATGATGAGCATGGCGTGATTCGCGTGCCGAGCTTGCCTTTTGTAAGTTCGAAACGTGTCGCGCTAAACTACAATCCAATGCTCAGCAGACGCATAAAAAAACTCGATTTGGATCTGATTCATACGCAGACAGAATTTGGTTTAGGGATTTTCGGGCGCAGCATTTGCCGCCAGACAGGCATTCCCCATATTCATACCTATCACACGATTTATGAGGACTGGCTGCACGGGCAGTTGAAGAAAGGTCCGATTGATTTGATCGCGCGTAATGGGGCTAGGCGACTTAGTGCGACGTTTTGCAATTCCGCTCAACACATTATTGTTCCGACGGAAAAGACGCGTAAGATTCTCTTGAGTTATGGTGTTACCAAACCTATCGAAATTATTCCCACGGGTATAAGACTGGCAAAATTCCACCACGCACGAAACGACAAAGAAGCCATAGCCAAACTTCGCAAAGATTTGTCCATCGCAGATGACGAAAAGGTCATCCTCTACCTTGGTCGTATCTCTGATGAAAAAAGTATAAACGAGCTCTTCGAATATCTCATACCTTGGCTACATAAAAACGAAAAAGTCCGGTTCATCTTAGTCGGAGAAGGTCCATTGCGCGGCGAGCTGATGCGCATTTCAGAGCAAAACAAACTTAACCAGCGCATCTTTTTCACTGGAGGCGTGGCATTGGACAAAGTCCCAAGTCTTTATGCCATTGCAGATGTTTTTACAAGCGCATCGCGTAGCGAGACTCAGGGCTTAACGTACATTGAAGCCTTGGCCGCTGGTGTGCCAATATTAGTTAGACGCGATGAAGCCTTGGAAGGTGTTGTTCAAGAAGGTGAGAATGGCTACTACTTCGATGATAAAGAAAGTTTTTTGTCAGGCTTAGAGAAGTTGTTGAACCAGGACGACGCAGCTTATGCGAAGATGTCTGAGCAAGCATTGAAATCGAGTGAACGGTATTCGGTGGAGGGTTTTGCAAAGAGCGTAGAAAATCTCTATCTCAAACAAATCGCATTAGGTGGTCGTTTTGGCAAAAAGGAGACAAAGTAATGGAACACCATTATTGTGAACAATGTTTTGAACTCGTTGAAAGCGCCCAATGCCCAGATTGTGAGGCAAGCACTAGAGCGGTATTGGACATGGATATGGTGCTCCTCACAACGACGAATTTCTCAAATGTCGATATGGTGGCAGGGATGCTCAAATCTTTTGATATTCAAGTGGTTGTCCAAAGTCAGTATGGACACGGTTTTGTCATGAAAGCGGGCCCCATACTTGAAAGTTACCGCATATTTGTGCCTTATGCGCAGTATGAAAAAGCCAGAGAATTAGTGGATACGGCTTGGGTTTGAAAACGAGAATAGGTATAGCAAATAAAGGAGAAACAAACATGAATTTTAAAATAGTGCATTGCAATCTCAACGTGCAAAATAGAGAAAAGGCTGTCGCATTTTACCAAGAGGCTTTAGGGCTTAAAATCAGTCGTGAAAAAACCGCTGATGACGGATCTTTCGTTTTGACATTCTTGACAGACGCAAGTGAACAGTTTGAAATCGAACTGACTTGGCTCAGAGATCATGCGGATCGTCCTTATAATTTGGGTGAGAATGAGAGCCATATTTGCTTCCGTGTTGATGATTATGAAGCTGCATATGCCAAACACAAAGAGATGGGCTGTATTGTTTATGAGAACAACAAAATGGGCCTGTATTTCATCGTTGATCCCGATGGTTACTGGTCCGAAATTGTTCCGATTAGGAAGTAAACCGCTAGCTTTACTCTGTAATATATTCTGACATACGCTTACTATAAAATACTTCGTCGCCTTTGATCCACAGAGCGGCGACGCCGTCGAGTCCGTCTATAAAAGCCAAACCTTCTTCATAATCCATGTTAAAGAGTGCGGTCGTGAGACTGTCAGCAAACCCTGAGCTTGGCGCAATTATCGTAACCGCGTCAAATTCAAACTTGGGAAAGAGGGTAGTGGGGTGAATGATATGGTGGTAACGCACGCCATCTACTGTGTAGTAGCGCTCATATACGCCTGAAGAAACGACAGCCATGTCATGGACTTTAGCTATGCGGATATATTGCGAATTTGTGCTGTCTTCCGGATCTTGAATTCCAACGTTCCAAGGACTGGAGACGCCATCACGATAGCCAATGGCGCGAACATTTCCACCGACACTGATGAGTGCGTTTTTTAAGCCTTTGGCCTCCATTTTTTCTGCAACTAACTCACACGCCAGACCCTTCGCTCCCGATCCAACGTCTAGACTCATTTGACTTTCAGGGAGATAGACTGTGCTGTTGGCTTTGTCTATTTGAATCTTCGTTATATCTGTAAATTCACTGGCTGCTTGTAACGCTGTCAGTTCAGGGAGCCGCGCTTGAACCGGATTATCAATACCTTCTTCACGATAATCGTGCCATATTTTCAGGACTGCGCCAAAGGCAACGTTAACATAGCCCTTGCTGAGTCGATTCGCTTCGATACATTGCTCGAGTAGTTGGATAATCGCGGGGTCTACTTTTACAGGCGCAATACCTGCTTGATCGTTGATTGTCTTGATATTGTTGACGCCACTGTAGTCGTTAAAACTGTCATAAAGTTGATGGTAATGTGTGAGCTCTGCTTGGATTTCATCTAAATATTTTTGGAATTCTGCTTCATCTTTTGTAAGCGCTATTACGGTTGTAACCGTGTCAAAGACGCCCAAAAACTGGCCGCGAAAGCGCTCGCCTGGATCAGGGACCGTAGAAGATGTGGTCTCGTTTGTGCTTGAACTAATGCTTGTAGTACCTGCACTTGAGCAGGCTTGTAATGGCAAAACCAAAACAAGTAACACGATGACTAGTCTTAAATAAGTCTTTAATTTTTTTGGTTTTCTTGTTGCGGGCATGATATTGCAGATCTCCTCTGGGCTACTTTTAAGTAACGCTCCTCATTATAACTGAAAATGAAAACGGGGAAACCGAAGTTTCCCCGTTTTTTAGGCAGAAGTAAGGTGAATTATTTTGCTGATTCAAATGCTTTAGCAGCAGTAGTGATAAAGTCGTTGACGTGCACTGTAACGGAAGCGAGCAAGTCAGCATCTGTGACTTTGCCACCGTCATCGAGTTTGGTGCCAGCGATTTCGTCAGCGGTTTTGCCAACAAAATATTGGGCGAACGCATTAGCTTGCTCATCCCATTCTTTACCGATTTGGGAAGCTTTGATCATGCCATAGCCTGCGCCAATGACATTTTTAGAGCTAAGAACAGCAGCGGTGTCGCTGGTGATAGCGCCAGTGTTGTCAAATTTCACCACACCTTGTGCGGCGTCATTGATAGCGGATGTGACTTTGCCTTCAGCATTGACGGTCAAAGCGGTGAAGTATTCGTACACTTGGATAGTACCAACTTCAGGGTTTCTCTCGTCTTTGCCAACGCTCTTGGTGCCTGAAAGACTAGCAACGGTGCCGAGACCAAGCTTGTCGCCTTCGCCTGCGCCAATTGCTTTAGCATTGTTGACTGCTAGTTCGATGGTATCGATGGTGTCATTGATGTGAATTGAAACGCCAGCTAGTGCGTCAACAGCATCGGGAACACCTTCAGCGGTCAACTTGGTAGCTTTGATTTCGTCGATGGTTTTGCCCTTAGCATAATCTGCCAAAGTTTGTGCTTGTTCCATCCAGTTCATGCCATAGTCAGCACCCAATTCGTTTTTGGTTTGGAATGTGGTAGCTAAATCTGTGGTTACATTACCGGTAGCGTCAAATTGTGCATCGGCACGCAAAGCGTCGATTTTAATATCTGCAATCGTACCGTCTTCAGCGACGAGCACAGCAACGATAGAAGATTCGACAGTTGCAACACCTGCTTCGCTAGCAGTAGCGGCTTTGGATTTACTAGTCACAGTATTGATAGCCAGACCAGTCTTCATGCCACCAGTAGCTGCAGTTTCAGCGGCTGTTGTTTCGGCTTCAGCTGCAGTTGTTTCTGCAGCAGTGTTTTCTGCTTCTTTGGTTGTTTCAGCTGCAGCAGTTGTAGTTTCGGCAGCTGCTGTAGTTGCTGCGGTAGTAGCGGTACCACCACATGCCGCTAATCCCATAAATAAGGTTAGAGCGGTAGCTAGAGCAAGTATCTTTTTG
>CAZNNL010000065.1:0-9189 GCA_964574395.1 uncultured Oscillospiraceae bacterium
AGAATTAGGAGCTTCGTTTATGAAATTGTATTTAGCAAGCCAAAGTCCGCGTCGCAAGGAAATTCTATCTATCTTGGATATTCCTTTCGAACAATTAGATTTCTCGTTTGACGAACGTGCCTTTGAAAATACATGGCGACAAAACAATGCCTGCTTGAACAAAAGCTTGCTATCCTCTGCCCTTGCCCAAGGAAAAGCGCAAGCTGCTTACGAGGACCGTTTGGCGGCAAATGAAACGGACTTTCTCATCTTGGCCGCTGATACCATCGTTGTATTAGATAATGTTGTTTTTGGCAAAGGCGAAAACCGAGAACAAAGCATTGCGATGTTAGAGAATCTTTCCGGACGTACACATCAAGTAATTACTGCTGTTTCGATACTTGACTATCAAGGTCTAGGAGAAACAATCAGCGAAAAGACGGATGTGCGTTTTGCCAAGCTTAGTCGAAGTGAAATCGAAACTTATGTTGATAGCAATCAGCCATTTGATAAAGCGGGTGCATACGGCATACAAGAAAAAGCTGCGCTTTTTGTAGAAGGAATCAATGGCGATTATTTAAATGTTGTGGGACTCCCTTTACGCGCAACTTATCTGCTTTTGGAAAGGTATATATCAAAGCTACAATAAATTGATAATCTCATTGTCGTTGGGAACCAAAACGGTGCCTTGGTAATACAGGGCTGCCTCTGCGCTATATTTTTCTTTGCGCAGCCCCAGCTCCTCGTCTTCTGTGTGCCATAAAACTAAATTGGGTATAGCTAACGCTTCTGCAAACTCTGCTGCTTCTTTGACCGTAACATGAAATTTTTCGTAGGGCTGAAATCTCTCTCTATCAACATAACGGCAAAAGGCCTCATGCCACAGCATATCCACGCCTTCAACATAACGCGCACAGGCCGGCTGATAGGGCTCATCTCCAGTAAACGCCAGACGATAGCCATCCTGTGTTTCCACATTAAAGCCGAACTGTTTACACTTGTTTGACCTAATATCAAAGAATGTATACATATCCCCATTGATGTAACGCACGTCTCCATCTTCTAAAACATCAAAAATTATTTTTTCATCAAAGAAGCGGTAAAAGCGTTCTTGCACGCTAAGTTCTACAAGACCTCTGATGACCTGTTCCAATTCGTCGTGGCAGTAAATAGTAAACTTACCTTCGTACTGATTCTTGTCCATCAAACTTCCAATCATGCGCACAATCCACACCACACCCAGCACATGATCACTGTGACTATGCGTAATAAACATATGATGAATGTTCTTTAACGGAATGGATGTTTGGGCGAGTTTTGCTAAAATCCCATTGCCGCCACCTGCGTCGACCAAGAAATATTCATCATTATTTTCTATGGCAAAACAACTATTGTAACAACGAATCGCTTGCGCATTTCCTGTCCCTAATACAATGACCTTCGACATATATCTAAATCCTCGCCTATGTTATAATTTTTGTACATCGCATCATCCAATGTTCCTCAAGAATGGAGCATTTTAATGAAAGGATAACATATGAGCATTTATGATTTTAAAGTAAAAGACGCTAATGGTCAGGAAGTTGATTTAGCCCAATATAAGGGTAAAGTTGTTCTCGTAGTGAATGTCGCTAGCAAATGCGGCTTCACACCACAGTATGAAGATTTAGAAGCACTCAATAAAAAGTATGCTGAACAAGGCTTAGCTATCCTTGGTTTCCCATGCAACCAGTTCTTGTTACAAGAGCCAGGTACAGACGCCGAAATCCAGGAGTTTTGCAGATTGACATATGGCGTAGAGTTCCCCGTTTTTGCCAAAATTGATGTCAATGGGGAAAATACAGCACCTCTCTACACCTACTTGAAGGCTGAGACGGCTGAAGAGAACATCGACGTACCTGAAGATTTCAAACACTATGATTTATTTATCGAGCAAGCTGGTGGGAAACACTGGGGCACAGATATCCCATGGAACTTCACCAAATTCTTGATTGATAGAGAAGGAAAAGTAGTTGGTCGTTATGCACCTACTACGGATATGGCATTGGTTGAAGAAAGAATTCAAGCATTGCTCTAAATCTGATTTCAGGTAAAATGAATTAGGCTTGTCTGTGGACGATGTCATACAGGCAAGCCTTTCTTTTTACTTTTTGGAACGGAAGGTATTTATATGAAATCCATTACTTCCCCTTATGGTTTTATGGCTGCCACGGCGGCTTGCGGTCTGAAGGCTAATGGCAAAGACGACTTGGCTATCATTGCTTGCAACAAAGCTGCGACAACTGCTGGAGTATATACAAAAAACTTAGTTAAAGGGCACTCGCTGCAACGTACTATGGAGTGTTTGGCAGCTAGTCCTTTTGCCAGAGGGATTATTATCAATGCTGGAAATGCCAATGCTTGTATTGGAGCGCAAGGCATAGCCGACGCAGAAGAAATGGCCAAACAACTTGCCTTTCAACTTGAATTTCACCCCGACGAGGTGCTAACCGGCTCCACGGGCGTCATCGGTCAAGCATTAGACATGACGAAGGTGCGTAATGGGATAACCGATGCGTGCAACCGACTTGACATCAGCGATGAAGCGGGGCATTTGGCCGCTAGAGCTATTTTGACGACTGATCTTGTTGCTAAGGAAATACACACGAGTTATTTAAGCGAGGGGGAAATCGTACAAATTGCTGGAATGGCTAAAGGTTCAGGTATGATTCACCCGAACATGGCTACTATGATAGGCGTTTTAACTAGTGATGCAAGTATTGATGCTGAGCTACTTCAATCTAGTTTACGTGAGTCTGTTGAAAAGAGCTTCAATCGTTGCTCCGTAGATGGGGACACTTCTGTTTGTGACATGGTTCTGTTTATGGCATCTGGCCAACGTGGTCAATTAATCGATTCACACGAACATCCGGATTATCCTGCCTTTAAGCAAGCTCTCGACTACGTTTGCACTGGTTTAGCGCGGAAAATAGCGGCTGATGGCGAAGGAGCAACGAAGCTGGTGGATATTCGTGTAGATGGTGCTGCAAGCGCAGAGGACGCGTATTTAGCTGCTTTGGCTATTGCCAAATCCCCTCTTTGCAAAACTGCATTCTTTGGCCAAGACGCGAATTGGGGCCGCATCATCACCGCCTTAGGCTACTCTGGTGCTCATTTTGACCCGCTACGCGTTGACATCAGTATTGGTCACGTGGCAGTTTGCAAGGATGGTCTGGCTTTAGACTTCTCAGAAGCAGAGGCTTTAAAAGTCATGAAGCAAAGCGAATTCTATGTTCAAGTAAATTTAAAACAAGGCTTATTCTCGGATCACTATTGGACCTGTGATTTCTCATATGATTATGTCAAGATAAACGCTTCGTATCGGTCCTAAGGGTTGAAAAAATCGCTGCTAAAAAGGCAGCGATTTTGTTCCCCCTTAGGACTTGTGATATATGCCGAAACCAATCGGAAAAATCTCCGCTAAGAAGGCGGAGATTTCTTTTGACTTATGACCATGTTGGTTCCTAGATGCTGGATAATTCGAACTCACCGTCTACGTAGTCAAATGCTACGCCTATTTTGTCTTCCAGTTCGCCTGCTAAAAGTTTGTCAGCTAGTGGGTTTTCGATACGTTTTTGAATAACTTTACGCAAAGGTCTAGCGCCGTATTTTTCATCGTAACCTTCTTTAGCTAAAGCATCTTTTACCGCATCTGTTAATACCAGTTTAAGGCCTTTAGATGCCATGGAAGTTTCGACTTCCTTAACCATCAAGTCCACGATTTGACGGATTTCTTCAGGTTTCAATGTTTCGAACACAACGATGTCGTCAACACGATTCAAGAATTCTGGTCTGAAAATATCTTTCAGGGCACTGTTGACTTGGCTTTCAATGGCTTCTTGACCTTGTTTACCAAAACCAATGCCACTTCCCTTTCGGCTCGTGCCTACATTACTGGTCATGATAATGACGCTGTGTTCAAAGTTTACCGTTCTGCCATGACTGTCAGTCAAACGTCCATCGTCCAATATTTGCAAAAGAATGTTGAACACATCAACATGTGCTTTCTCAATCTCGTCTAGCAATATGACGCTGTAGGGATGTCTACGTATTTTTTCGGTCAATTGCCCTGCATCGTCGTAGCCGACATAACCAGGGGGCGAGCCGATCAGCTTACTTACCGTATGCGCTTCCATAAATTCAGACATGTCGAAACGTACAAGCGCTTCTTCATTATCAAATAGTGCTGCAGCAAGAGACTTTACTAGTTCTGTCTTACCAACACCTGTTGGACCTACAAAAATAAATGAAGCAGGTTTGCGCCTTTTACCTAAACCAGCACGATTGCGTCTTATCGCTTGTGATAGTAATTTAACTGCCGTATCTTGCCCGATCACGCGCTCATGGATGCGTGTTTCAAGATTCAGAAGCTTCTCACTGTCGCCTTCACTAATACGTTTTAGAGGAATACCCGTCCATAGTTCCACAACCGCTGCAATGTCTTCTTTGGTAAGTTTAGGAACCCGCATGCTTCGTTCACTCTCACTAAAATCTTCTTCCAAACGCATGAGCTGGCTCTTGTGTTTTGCTTGTCGCTCAAAGACTTCATTCTGATCAAGTGAGGTATCTAAAGTGTTTTCAATTTCTTTATAATTTTCACGTTCGATTTCTAGTTCTTGTTTTAACTGTTCATGTCTCACGAGAGCCAGATCTTTGAGATTCACTGCAGAGCCCGCTTCATCTATGATGTCTATGGCTTTGTCAGGGAAAAAGCGACCACTAACATAGCGGTCTGCTAGCTCAATCGAATAAGATATAACGTCATCTGAAATTTCAATGTGATGATGTTTTTCGAAATGGCCTTTTAAGCCTTTAAGAATACTAAAAGTATCTTCTGCATTAGGTTCTTCAACGATAACTTGTTGGAATCTTCTTTCGAGCGCAGAATCTTTCTCGATAAAACGACGATATTCGTCCAAAGTGGTAGAACCGAGAACGCGCACTTCACCTTTTGCCAATGATGGTTTAAGGATGTTGGCCGCGTTCATAGCACCTTCTGCATCTCCAGCACCCATAATGTTATGTAGTTCATCGATAACCAAGATGATGTTACCTAGTGCTTTTGACTCGTCAACCAAGCCTTTCATGCGGCTCTCAAATTGCCCTCTAAACTGTGTTCCTGCAACCATTCCAGTCATGTCCAGCAGGTAGACTTCCATGTTGAGTAGTTTAGCGGGGACTTTTTCTTCAGCAATGCGCAGGGCCAGACCTTCTGCTATAGCAGTTTTACCAACGCCCGGCTCGCCCAGAAGCACAGGATTGTTCTTGCTTCTGCGGTTTAAGATTTGCACCACGCGCTCAAGTTCTTTATCTCTACCGATAATGGGGTCCATTTCTCCACGGCGTGCCTTATCCGTCAGATTAGTACCATAGGTGTCGAGGAACTTGCGGTTGCGTTTATTGTCGCGTTTGTTTCGATCTTGTCTGGTGGTAGTTTTTTCATCGTTGCCACGACCAGCTGGGGACTCACTTTCAGCTCCTCGTGCAGCAGGCATTAAGCCAGCTTTTTCTAAATCAGAACTGCCCATCATGCCAGAAATCATCATTTGCAAGGCTTCGGAGATGCTTTGTTCGCCGATTGCCAGACCAGGAATCTGTTCGCCATCTGTAGTTGAAACATTATCATGCTCTGTTTCATCTTCATCTGCATCGCTAGCACTATCATCTTTGCCTTTGATGGTTTTCATCATCTCATTCATACTGCCCATTAGTTGCTGGGGGTCAATATTTTGCATAATCTCATGCACTTTTTCCATCAGCACTTCCGGGGGATCATCACGCATGGGTTCCATCATTGTGTTAAGCTGTTCCGTTACTTCATCTACATTCGCTTCGGTAACGCCAGAGTTTTCAATCATCTTACGCATACCTAATTCAGGCTTGTGTAGTGCGCAAGACATACAATAACCTGTATATTCAGGTTTGTAATCAATCATTTTACTTGTATATATGATTGCCACGTTTTCGTGACAACTGTCGCATAGTGACATGGTATTCCTCTCAAATCCGATAATCTCAATTCAATTCTTTGACTATCTTTGATATTAGTATTATAACGCATTTACGCATTGCCACAAGGGCAATTTATGCGAAGAACTTGAACAATTATGAAAAAAGACGTTTCAAATACTGTCCTGTATAAGATTTTTCAACTTGTGCAATCTGTTCGGGAGTACCAGAAGCGATCAGTTCGCCACCTGCATCCCCACCTTCAGGACCAAGATCTATGACATAATCCGCAGTTTTTATTAAGTCTAAATTATGCTCAATGACAATTACGGTATTACCGCCTTCTGTCAGAGCGTCTAGTATATAACTAAGACGATGTACATCAGCGGTATGTAAGCCCGTGGTAGGTTCATCTAGAATATAGAGTGTCTTACCAGTCGATCTACGGGATAGCTCAGTAGCTAGTTTAACGCGTTGTGCCTCGCCCCCTGATAACTGCGTGGAAGGTTGACCAAGACGTAAATAACCTAGTCCCACTTCATTAAGCGTTTCTACTTTTTTCAGAATCCTTGGCTGTGCGGCAAAGAAATCCGTGGCTTGCTCAATCGTCATATCTAGGACATCCGCTATGTTTTTGCCCTTATACTGAATCTCCAAGGTATCATGGTTGTAGCGTTTTCCTTTGCAGACTTCACAAGGAACATAAATGTCTGCTAAAAAGTGCATCTCGATGCGATTAACCCCATCTCCACGGCACGCTTCGCAACGCCCCCCTTTGACGTTAAAGCTAAAACGACCTGCTTTATAGCCTCTCGCTTTCGCCTCAGACGTCTGCGCAAAAAGCTGTCTCACCATATCAAATAGCCCTGTGTACGTTGCCGGATTTGAGCGTGGTGTACGCCCGATGGGTGATTGATCTATCGCAATAACCTTATCGAGATTCTCTTGTCCTAAGATTTGTTTGTAACTATCCGTTTTTCTTCTGGCTCTGTTTAGATCCACTTCTAATTTTGGCAAAAGTATCCCATTAATCAAAGAACTCTTTCCTGAACCTGAAACCCCTGTCACACAAGTGAGTGTCCCCAACGGAATTTTTGCATTGATGTTTTTCAAGTTGTTTTTCGTAGCGCCTTTAATCTGTAAAAACTTCCCATTCCCTTTGCGACGTTTATCTGGGATAGGTATATAGAGCTCTCCAGACAGATATTTACCGGTCAGCGATCTTGGATTCTCCATTAACTCAGCTGCTGTTCCTACGCCAACTAGCTCTCCACCTTGTTCGCCAGCCAAAGGTCCGAGATCGACAATGCAATCCGCTTCACGCATGGTTTCCTCGTCGTGTTCAACGACCAGTACCGAGTTGCCAATGTCTCTTAAGTGCTTTAAGGTACCCAGCAGTTTGCTATTATCGCGTTGGTGTAGCCCAATACTAGGCTCATCCAAAATATAGAGTACACCCATCAGACCTGAGCCGATTTGTGTCGCGAGCCGGATTCTTTGCGCTTCACCGCCAGACAAGGTAGCGGAAGCCCTCGCCAAAGTTAAGTAGTCTAAACCAACGTCCACCAAAAAGTTGAGACGCCCTTTTAACTCGCGTAGTATTTGTTCAGCGATGGCCAGTCTTGATGGTCCTAATTTTGCCGTTTCTTCTTCGAGATAGTCTGAGCACTGCTTTATTGGCAAGCCTGTGAGTTCAAAGATATTTAAGTCTCCAAATTTTACTGCGAGGCTCTCTTTTCTAAGTCTAGCGCCAAAACACGTTTGGCAGGGGGTGATGGACATGTATTGTTCATAGCCCTCATTGTTCGCTTCTCTAAAGCGTCTTTCCAGAGATGGAATAACACCTTCCCACCTTGTAATGTAGTCTTCGCCACGATTGTACTTAGAGTTAGAAGTATCCACTACAAGTTGTTCGCCGTTGTTGCCATGTAAAATTATTTCGCGTTGTTTGGCTGGTAGTTTTTCAAATGGTGTGTCGAGGTCTATTTTGTATTTTTTTGATAAGGCTTCAATAAATGCACGACCCCAGGAGTTCTTATCATCGAAGTTCCAACCTCCTGCTCTAATTGCCCCTTCGTTTAGTGAGACTTTGGGGTTATCGACAACCAGCTCTTCGTCCATGCGTACATGTTGTCCTAGGCCAAGGCATTCGGGACAAGCTCCGAGAGGATTATTGAAAGAAAACATACGTGGTTCTAGGTCGGGAATACTAATGTGACAGTCCGCACAGGCAAAATGTTGACTAAACAATTCTTCTCCCTTGACCCCTAAGTCTTCATGTTCATACGCGACAAGTAGCAAGCCTTCTGCAAGTTGAAAGGCTGTTTCTACGGAGTCGCTAAGGCGGCTACGCATACCTTCCTTAGTGACTAGGCGGTCGACTATTACAGAAATCGAGTGCTTGTGTGTTTTTGCCAAAGAAATATCATCATCTAGCATGAAATCTTCGCCATCAACCCGCACTCGTAAATAGCCCTGCTTCTTTAGGTCTTGAAACAGTTTGACAAATTCGCCTTTTCTGTCACGCACAACCGGTGCCATGATGTAGAGTCTAGCCCCCATAGGAAAACTAAGAATGCGGTCAATGACCTGGTCAACCGTCTGCCTGACAATCTCTTTACCACATTCAGGACAATGCGGGGTACCGACACGTGCGAAAAGCAAACGCAAATAGTCATAGATTTCTGTGACCGTCCCAACAGTTGAACGTGGGTTCTTGGAGGTGGTCTTTTGATCTATTGAAATGGAAGGCGAAAGACCTGTAATCTGGTCTACGTCGGGCTTATCCATTTGACCCAAGAACTGTCTGGCATAGGCAGAAAGAGACTCTACATAGCGCCTTTGCCCCTCGGCAAAAATGGTATCAAACGCCAAAGTCGTCTTACCCGATCCTGAAACACCTGTTAAAACCACTAACTGTTCACGTGGAATATCCACGTCTATATTTTTTAAATTATGTTCGCGGGCACCTTTGACCCGAATATATTTTTGCATTATTTTGATCCTTATCAAATGAGAATGTATAGATTATTTTAGCATAGCAGCCAAGGCGGAATGAAAACTGGTTTTTCCCACTAGTTGGGCATGAGCGGTTGGACAACTTTGACGCTCTCGGAGAACTACGGCTACGAGAGCGACTTTTCTGACCAAGTATCTAACAAAAACAAAAGTCCCCAAAACCTGGAGACTCTTAAAGCGTATAATGGTGACCCTAACGAGAAT
>CAZNNL010000066.1:0-8966 GCA_964574395.1 uncultured Oscillospiraceae bacterium
ACCGACTTATCCAATTGGAAGGACCCCATTTTTAGTTCCGCATCCAAGTTCCCGATTGTACCCCCGATGAGCTTGACTGCGCCCATGGCATTGCGTAGATATAGATTCGCTGCTTGTAAATCATAGATTTTGGTGCTTCCCATACTCAGATCGATGTCGGCACGCATGAGGCGCGTGTTTTTGGGCAAGCGCAGCACGACCGGATCGATATTAATACGATTCCACTTCGAAAAAACGTCACCCGGAGCTTCATCAACAATGCGTAGGTGCGTTCCAGAAACGGTAAAATCAATTCTGTAGTCTAAGTTTTGACCGTATTTGTTATGCGGTAGCTTGAGCTCGGGGTGAGGGATATCTGCAACCTCTAACTCAAAACCTGCGATTTTAAGTTTAATTTCTAGTGTTTCCACTATTGATATTGGCAAAAGGCTATACTTCACATCCGAAGCCGCCTGTGTCTGAGAATAGGGTATATTTTGCAAAATCTCATCCGCAATAGCACGTGGTGACGCAAGATCAGATGGAACAAGATCCGTAGCATGTATGCCTCTGTCTTCAAAATATTCGGTATAAAAGTTCAGCACTTGTTCACGTTCGGATAGAGGTGCAGAGTGCAGAGCTTTGCCGAGTTCATTCATAAAATTATCTCTTGTCATTCTGTTTGTCCCTCTCTTGCAGTATGTGCGACCAAACTGTCGACTGTGGCTTTATGCTCAATCCATTCTTGATTAAAAATTTGTACTTGTTTACGTCCCGCTTCCGTAATGCGATAGTAGCGCCGATTGCGCCCTTGGAATTCCTGATCATAAGTTTCCAGTAAAAAGGCCTGTTGTAGTCGCCGCAAAACCGGATAAAGTGTCGATTCCGAAACGCTCATGACAGACTGCAATCTTTGAGTAATTGAATAACCGTATTCATCCTCTTGTTCTACAATTGCTAAAACACAAAAATCTAAGAGTGTAGAGGATATTGGAAATGCCATATTTTATGCTCCTTTCAAAGACTAGGGCTGCATGCTGTTTAGCATGCTTGGCCAATCTTTTTTTCGTTAACAATAATATATGGCGTATAATATTGCCTGTCAATACTATAATGGATTATAAATATTAAGAATGTGTTTAGATTGCGTAAATTTGGGTTTAACGCTGAAGTTGTTGCTGAAGTGGTTTAGGTTTTGTGACAAAATTGCAGCTCCCTGCAAGCTTCGGAGCCTCATACCCTCAAATCGTTGAAGTTAATCGACAAGTATTCGTTCAAGGACAATAAATGTCTTATAATAGGTAACGAAGTAATGGCGGACTTAATTAAGTATCCGATACAAAACGATAGGGGACCAAATGCTGGCTATACATCAAACAAAACTAGACTTATTCTTAGAGAATTTTCACGATATGAAGTCCTATATGCCCTTGCGCTTGGGCTTTTCTAAAGCCTTAGCTGCGTTTATGTTTGCCTCCCAAGATAGAAAAGTTGAGATTGAAAGTATTGAGCGCGTCAAACAGAAGTTAGATGCTATCGCTTATAAGAAAACAGAATTTCGTCATGCCGCTGAGCTTTATTTGTGGACTGAGTTAGCACTTTCTGGGAAAGAGGATGAGCTAATTGAGTTGGCTAATTTGGCTTACAATACACTTCGTCAGCAGGGAATTACTGATCCTTGGGTTAATGCATACATTGCTTTGCAGATGGCTGAGTATCTCGACGTTTCTGAATTTGAACAACATGTTAAGCGACTAGTCGTTTACAGGGCGACACTAAGAATTAACCACAAATTGCGCGTTGGCAGGCACAGTACAGTCTTGGCTAGCATGCTACTACTGACAGGCATTGAGCCTGATTTAGTACTGGGGCGAATAGAACATGCTTATGCCCTGATGAAGGAGCACTGTCCGCAGCGCTTGCGTAACTATACCGCGGCTATCGTTTTGGCTTTGGCGGAGGATGTCGAGGTGCAGGTGAGGCGTTTTGCCAAGCTTGGTAATATCTGTAAGAAACATGGCATCGCCGTATTTAACCGCTTTAGTATAAACAGCCTAGCGCTGCTTAGTTTTCTGCCGTTGGACGATGAATGGATTGGTGAAGTACTTTTCGAAATGAGCACCTACCTTAGGACTACGAAAGATTTTAGCGCGCTTTATGCTCCGAAGCATACGGTTGCTATTTTGACTTCGTCAATCTTGCTGTTGGGTTTTTACGACAGTCAAAGAGAGAAGGGTGAAGATTTAGGGACGCACCTGAATTTAGAACAACTCGAAATAGCAGAACGTTCAGTTTTGGCCGCTGCAGATGACTTGATGCGTAGGGCGGAGTCATCACAAGCGGGATAAATTCAGCGATTTCATGAATAGGAGGGCTTTTGACGATGCGTATTTACTTAATCGGTTTAGGTGTTCTCGGTTTAACTTTCGGGCAATATTTGAAAGCGCTAAAAAAACCACACACATTCCGCGTGATTGCAGATGCGGAAAGACAGGCCAAGCTAAAAAAGCAGGGTGTCACGATTGCCGGAGTTCCGCAGCGCTTTAGCTTTATTGACCCTGAAGAACTAGAGAAGGCAGATTTAGTTGTTGTTGCTTGCAAGTCCTTTGCCCTAGAGCATGCCTTAAAAGATATTCGCATGGCGATAAAACCAGGAACTATTCTCATGTCCTTGTTAAATGGTATTTCCAGTGAGGAACGCATGGCTGAACTTTATCCTGAAGCAAGAATAGTCTATGCGGTTGCACAGGGCATGGACGGGGTCCGAAATGATTACAATCTTGAGTATCAATCAAGCGGACAAATCTGCTTTGGGCTTGTGCCAGGACAAGGCGCTGAGGTAAAAGCTGCTATAGAGGAAGTTAAAATTGTTTTTGCAGAAGCCAACTTGCCCTTCACGGTGATGCAGGACATGGCGCATCACCAGTGGGGAAAGTTCATGCTGAATTGTGGTCTGAACCAGACTGTGGCATATTTTGAAGGCAACTATGGTACTTGTCAGACGAATCCGAAAGCACGGGAAATGATGATATCGGCCTTCAGAGAAGTGATAGCCATCGCAAAGGCTGAAGGCATTGCACTCGGTGAAGGAGATATTGCCTATTGGCTTGAAATCCTGGACACACTAAATCCTGAAGGGATGCCTTCCATGAGACAAGATCAACGTGACGGCAGACAGATGGAGACAGCATTATTCTCTGGTACCATACTCAAACTAAGCGCTAAACATAGGATAGATACCCCAATCAATCAAAAGTTCTATGACCGTCTATCAAACTGAGTCTTTACCAACATGCTAACTAAAACGGCAAACCCGCCAACATTTCCACAATCCAAACAGCTGCGACCGCTCCAATGGAGACCACCATTAAGGACTTTTCCCGCATGCTCAAAATAAAAGCCACGAGCAAACCAGCCACCCCTGACATCCAAAAACGTGTCGATGAAAACACTGCTGGGATGGTCATCGCAGCCAGCACTGCATAGGGGACATACTCCAAAAATGACTTCACCCAAATACTTGTAATTGGTCTGCGAAACAGAACCAGGGGCAGAGCACGAGGAATATAGGTGACTGCAATCATGAGCAGTAAACAAATACCTAAATCCATTAACCTTCACCCCCTTCTTCAGCAATGCGCAAGGCTTCACCGTCTGCGATTGGGAACAAACTCGCTCCTAGGCTGGCTGCCAATACGGTGCTGATAATGATTTTCCAGCCGACAGGTAAAGGTTTGAAGAATGGCACGAGGTACAACAAACTGCTGATGGCGGAAGCGACTAGGATGATGAAACGGAGGACTTTTTGGTGTTTTGCCGGTGGGATGATGATCGCGACGAACATGGCATAGAGGAGGATTCCAAAGGCTCCTTGGATTGATTTTGGCAAAAAAGAGCCCAACACCGCCCCCACAGTTGTTCCCCCGGTCCAACCCACGATAGGCAGAACCATCAGCCCTAGGAAATAGTGAAAACCCACGTCTGCTTTTCGACTCGCCACGGCGAAAACTTCATCAGTGACACCGAAACTCATCAGCATGCGTTGAACCGTTGTGACTTTGTAGGAGACGCGCTGTGACAAGGAAAGGGACATAAGTATGTAGCGTAAGTTGACGAGCAGGACTGTGAAGGCCATCTCGATGTAGCCTCCTTTTGCCAGAATGACGCTTATGCCCGCGAATTGTCCTGAAGAAGTTAGGTTGGTCAGGGAGACGAGGATGGCAAAAAGCGGCGGAAGCCCACCACTGACGACATACAAGCCAAATGCAATAGAAATAGTAAAGTAGCCTAATCCGATAGGTAAACCGTCTTGCAGGCCGTTTTTGAAGCTTGAAGACTGTGTTTCGGCGTCAATTTTACTCATGAACGCTTGCTATCCTCCTTTGCGAGGAGTGCGGTGTCGTACAAGTTAGAAACTTTTTTGGCAAAATTTTGCGCCGAGAAATCACGCACCGCCAAAGCTTCTGCGTTTTGCGACAGTCGTTTGCGCAATTCAACGTCCTTCATAAACTTAGTTAAATGCAGATGGAAATCTTCAGCGGTAAGATATTGCCAACCGTTTTCGTTATCCGTGATGACGCCTTCGAGGCAGGCGTCCTTTTTGCAAAGCGCTGGAAGTCCCGCCGACAGTGCTTCAATATAGGTAAGACCTTGCGTTTCGCTCTGTGAAGCCGAAACGAAAAGGTCTCCTATTGCATAATATAGCGGTACTTCTTCAGGTTTAACCATGCCTGAAAAGCGTACAGATGACTGAATACCGAGCTCTTTGACGGTGTTTTGTAGATTTTTTAAATAAGGTCCGCCCCCCACCACAACGAGGACCAAGTCGGGACTCGCTTCTTGCTTGATGAAGTTGAATATTTCTTCAAGGTTCTTTTCTTTAGCAAGACGACCAAGGTAGACAAGTATGGTTTGCTCTGGTGTGAGCTGAAGTTTGCTTTTAATTTGCGCAAGTTGTGCTGGGTCTTTGTAGCTTGTGAAGCGTTCGAGTTCGATGCCGGTAGGAATTACTGCGATGGGAATATCGACGTGGTAGCCTTTGAGCATAGTCTGGACCTTTTGTGTCGGTGCGATGACTTGGTTGGTGCGTTTGAGAATGAAACGGGATAGGTTTACGGCGATGCTTTTGCCAATACGTTTATTGGGGAAAAAATAATGGGTGTAATCTTCGTATACCGTGTGATAAGTGTGGATAATTGGGGCACCGGTTTTCTTGGCAATACGACGCGCGATCAAGAAGGTCGAGAATTCGGCTTGCGTGTGAATCACGTCAGGCTTCCAAGCGATGAGGTCTTTGATCAACTTGCTTTTAGGCATGTAGGTGAAGCGCGCATTCGGGTAAATCCAGCCCGCGTTGATAGAAGCCAAGTAGGTGACGTTTGCTTCCTGATGGCTATGGCGATTCCCAGACAGCGTTAGTATCCTGACGTCGTGGCCCTGTTTCTTGAGCTCGTTTTCGAGATTTAGGATGGAGGTTACAACTCCGTTAATTACGGGTGCGTACCATTCACTAGTGATTAAAATTTTCATTTTTAGCTTCCTTATGTGTTGTCACAAGAAGTTTAGCAGTTTTTCGCAAGGCTGGTATGCGGAATTGTGTTGAAGTTTTGCTTTTTTGTGTCGGGTTTGTGCTCATGGGTTGAAGGGAGTGTGCTGATAGTGCATTAGATGGCGTTGAAATTGCAAAAAAGTGTACAATACTACTATCAAAATCCTGTAAACCTATACCAGATTAGAAAAGAGATAAATGAATGTCATTACCTAATAGAAACGAAATTCCAGAAGCCTTAACGTGGGATTTATCCTATTTGTTTGAAACTCCTGTGCACTATGAAGAAGCTGTTGGTGCACTCAACAAGCAGGTGAAAGACTTTGCCGAAACGTATCAAGACAAAATCGCGAATTCGCATGATTCGTCACTGATTATTGCAGCCATTCAAGATTATGAACAAATGGCCATCATAATCGATCACTGCGGAAACTACGTCAGTTTGGCTGCCAGCGTAGATTATGGCAATCAGGAAAACGGCGAACGTGAACTGTTGTTTAGCAATCTTTACGCAGACCTTAACGCTCAAATGAGTTTTTTCGATGCGGAACTTAAACAAGTCAGCGAAATCACTCTCAGCGAAGTTGCTAAACAAGCACCAAATTACCAAAACTTCATCCAAGATCTCATCGAAGCGATTCCACACACGCTCTCCCCAGAATCTGAAAGACTCCTCGCAGAATTCAGACCGCTATTTGAGCTTCCTGAGTATGCGTACCAACAAACGAAGTTGGCCGACATGACTTTTGAATCATTTGAAGCGGAGGGCGAAACTAAAGCGCTAAGCTTTGTGCTTTACGAAAACAACTACTGCCACTCGACAGATACCGAAACTAGGCGCAAGTCGTTTAAGAACTTTTCGGAGACATTGGCTAAGTACAAGCATACGATTGCGGCGGATTATTTTGCCAGAGTACAAGCAGAGAAGACCGAATCGCGACTGCGTGGCTTTGATTCCGTGATTGATATGTTATTAGATCGGCAAAAAGTCAGCCTAGACCTCTACAACCGCCAAATCGACCTCATTATGAGCGAGCTCGCTCCACACATGCGACGCTACGCCAAACTCCTACAACGCTATTACGGTTTAGACGAAATACGCTATTCCGACTTGAAACTGGCATTCGATCCAGCCTATTCACCGAAAGTTGATTTAGCAGATGCTAAAACTTATATCAAAGAAGCCTTGGCTGTTTTCGGTTCTGAGTATTCTGGGATAGTTGAACAAGCTTTACAAGAGCGCAGAATTGATTACGCACAAAACGCAGGAAAATCAACTGGCGGTTTTTGCGCTTCACCCTATCAAAAAGGTGGCTACATCCTGCTCAATTGGGGCGGGGAACTAAGTGAAGTCTTTACTTTGGCCCATGAGCTAGGGCATTTAGCACACTTCACGCTGGCGCAAGACGAGCAAGCTTACTTAGCAAGTGAGTGCTCCTGGTACCTAGTGGAGGCGCCCTCAACTTGTAATGAGATGCTGCTTTCAAATTACTTGCTAGATCAGAATTCTGAGGATGCACGTTTTCGCCGTTGGGTCATGGCATCGATGGTCAGCAACACCTACTACCATAACTTTGTGACGCACCTCTTAGAAGCCGCCTATCAACGCGAAGTTTACCGTGCGGTAGACGCTGGCAAAGTCTTACAAGCAGATGATTTGTCCGCAATTTTCCAATCCGTTCTCGAAGAATTTTGGGGTGATGCGGTAGTCTTGGATGAAGGCAGCGAACTAACGTGGATGCGTCAGCCACACTACTATAGTGGACTTTATCCTTACACCTATAGCGCTGGCTTGACGATATCAACTGCTGTGAGCAGACGCATTGTGAGTGAAGGTCAGTTGGCTGTTGATGATTGGCTGGCTGCATTACGCGCCGGTGGCACCTTGCGTCCGCTTGATTTTGCCCTTAAAGCTGGGGTTGCGATTGATACGGATCAACCCTTGCGTGAAACGATTGCCTATATTGGCGACTTAATTAGTGAAGTGGATGCACTTTTGCCAGCCTCTGAAACTTTTCAGAAGTAAAGGAGCGTTAAGGTGTCGGTGCATCATATCGAGGAGCTTAGGTGCCGTGGTTTAAATCAGCATGGGCAAGGCGTTGCGAGCCTTGCTGATGGTTTGACTGTGTTTGTGAACGGTCTCATTCCAGGTGAACTGGCACGGGTTAAAGTCATTACGCGTAAGAAGTCATATGCTATTGGCAAAATCATCAAACTTCTCAAACCTTCCCCTCAACGGTGCGAAGCTCCGTGTCCGGTTTTTGGTCGTTGCGGCGGTTGTACATTACAGCACATTAAATACGAAGCGCAATTACTTTTTAAGGCTGATCGAGTACGTGATGCTTTCGTTCGGATTGGTGGCTTTTCAGTAGACGCGATTGAAAGATTATTGCCTCAAGGCAGTCTAGCTAATGCTACAGAACCCCCTTGGCATTATCGTGCTAAGTCACAGATGCCAATCCAAAGTGACGCTGGGCGAGCTGTGATTGGCTTTTATGCACTTGGAACACATGACGTTGTTGATAGTGATGCATGTCTCATTCAGGAGCAATCAGCAGATTTAGTGCGTGGCGTTCTACGTGATTGCTTGGAAAAGCAAACAGTATCGATTTATGACGAGCAGTCTGGACAAGGCTTACTACGTCATGTGATTGTACGGACGGGATTTTCGTCAAAAGACGTGCTTGTGGTTTTAGTTATAAATATGCGTGCTAGCGAATATGCTTATGAAGAAAAAGATTCTAGCATAAAACAATTTATACAGGCGTTTATGAATGAATGCAAGGACGTGCTGTCATCACATGGATACAATCTATCTTCGGTGTCGGTGAACCATAATACGCGCTCTGGAAACACAATTACAGGACAAGATTTTAGTTCATATTACTTTTCACATGATTTGGAAGAACGCATTTTAGGTTTGTCTTATCGCATCTCGCCAGCAGCTTTTTTTCAAGTAAACCCCAGACAAACAGAGGATCTTTATTCTGCTGTACTAAAAGCAGCGAACTTGAATGGGCAGGAGCGTACATTTGATTTGTACTGTGGTACAGGCAGTATCAGCCTTCAGCTC
This sequence comes from uncultured Oscillospiraceae bacterium, assembly GCA_964574395.1. Taxonomy (GTDB): domain Bacteria; phylum Bacillota; class Clostridia; order Saccharofermentanales; family Fastidiosipilaceae; genus JAXGQD01. The sequence goes on from CAZNNL010000066.1 coordinate 8,601, forward strand.
GCTCGGTTCGCCAAGTCGGTTAAAGCATGTGAAACTGTCGCCCCAGCAATTGAAGATGCTAAGCGTAATGCTGAGCTAAATCAAATTAGTAATGTCGAATTCCATGTCGGCAAAGCTGAGCACCTTGTCCCCCAATGGATTCAAGCTGGTGAGCACGCTGACGTCATCGTGGTTGATCCGCCGCGCAAGGGTTTAGATGCATCCTTGGTTGAAACTCTACGTTTATCAAAAGCTGAACGCATCGTCTACGTCTCTTGTGATCCTGCAACATTGGCCAGGGACTGTAAGCTACTTTGTGCGGAGGGTTTGTACGCGCTGCGGAGCATTGAGGCGTTTGATATGTTTCCGCACTCGATGCACGTTGAG
>CAZNNL010000067.1:0-8657 GCA_964574395.1 uncultured Oscillospiraceae bacterium
GTGGCTTCAGGCCTTAAAGGATTGTTACATTAGCGCTAGTGCTGCAAAACTATGGCGACGCGGACTTTGGCTTGCTAAATACAATTTCATAAACGAAGCTCCTAATTCTGTAGTTATTGGATTATCTCATATGTTTTCGCCAAAAAATCAGCAGAAAAACAGAAATTTAACATCAAATTAATAAAATAAGTAAATAGCTGGAAAAAAATGCTTTAGTCAGTTGACTTTAATTTCATTGATATCTATAATTAGCCGGTGCCAGCGTGAGGCAGGTAAACGGTGGAATTAGCTCAGTTGGTTAGAGCGCCAGTTTGTGGCATTGGAGGTCGTGGGTTCGATTCCCATATTCCACCCCAAATCTGACTCACGCCAGGCGATGAATGGGATGTCGCCAAGCGGTAAGGCACGGGACTTTGACTCCCGCATTCGTAGGTTCAAATCCTGCCATCCCAGCCATATGATCCGCTAGCTCAGTTGGTAGAGCACCTGACTTTTAATCAGGGGGTCCGGAGTTCGAGCCTCCGGCGGATCACCAGACTAAAGCCCGTAGACGAATTGTCTACGGGCTTTAGCTTATTCTAAGAACTGATCGTTTAGGCCGCGGCTTACAATTTTGCTACCGTAGTTTTGATTAATCTGGTCTACTAGCGATTGCACTTGTTTAGCCTTTAGCGCTGATTTCTTGGCATCTGTAGCGTTTGCAGTATTGGTTTCTTCATTTGATGCTTGGACAGCCAGATCTTCCAAACTCAGCTGCTGGGGAATGGTATTGCTTTCTAATAAAGAAAGACCAACCCCAATAGCTCTGATTGGTCTTTCGAAAGAGACTTCGTCATGCAGTAGGACTAGCATTGCTCTGTATAATAGCTCGTATTCGTCAGTAGCATAGGCTAGTGATGCCTGCCTGGTGTAAGATTGAAAATCTGCAGTCTTGTACCAGATTTGGACACTTCTTGAACGAAGGTTTTGCTTCTTTAAGGAATCGACCACCTCTCCCAATTGTCTATCTAATATTTTTCGGGCGGCATCTGCATTATCAAGATCACTTGCTAGTGTTTCCATAGATGAAATCGACTTGCGCTGTTCTTTGAAATCAGCAGGTTTAACTGGGTCTTGATTAAGCCCATTGGCAGCGTCGTGTAACCAGGTGCCGGTTTTGCCAAGCGTTGCTACCAAAACATGGACAGGACAACGTGCAAGTTCACCGATAGTGTTAACCCCCAGATTATTTAGTTTTTCTCGTGCAATTTTTCCCACAAAAAGAAGCTTCTCGACAGCTAGGGGCCACACCTTTGTTTGAAGGTCTTCAGGCGCAATTAGAACCAAGCCTTGAGGTTTTTGCATGTCACTTGCCAGTTTCGCAAGCACTTTATCTTTGGCCACACCAACGGATATCGTAAGCCCTAAGGTATCGTATATTTCTTTCTGTAGATTTTTGGCAAAAAGAAGCGGATCCTCGCATTCCAGCGCTAACCAGCACTCATCTAAACCAAAACTTTCAACAAAGTGGCAGTGTTGACGATAAATTTCTTGGGCCTTTTTCGAGTAATCGTGATACTTGTCATGTTCTGGAGGCAGTATAGATAAGTTAGGCACCAGGCGTTTGGCCTCGGCAAGGCTCATGGCTGTTTTTATACCTAAACTTTTGGCTTTTTGGTTTTTAGCTAAAACGACTCCATGACGCTGTTCTGGATCGCCTGCAACGACAACAGGAAGCTCTAATAAGCTGGGGTGAGACAGTAGGCTTACAGAAGCAAAAAAAGCATCCATATCAACATGAAAGACCCAGAACTCCATACTGCTTACCTCCTCTAATATGATAAAATGTAACACAGGGTCGCGGGACCAGAAAGGGTGTGCACTTGAAAATAGTAAAAGATGAAACAAAAGCTAAATTACAAGCGGTAACAAAATGGGGTAAGCGCTCTTTATGGCTCATTCCATTAATTATTATTGTTGCAATTGCTTTAACAAGTTTTTATACAGTCAATGAGAATGAACAAGCTGTTGTAACTACTTTTGGAAAGTATACCAAAACAGCGAATGCAGGTTTGAATTTTAAACTTCCATGGCCGATACAGAATGCGACCGTTTTGCCAGTAAAAAGAACGCAAAAAATCGAATTAGGATATCGCCAGAGCAGTGATGGAAGCTATGAATCCGTCATGGACGAAAGCCTAATGATTACTGGTGATATGAACGTAGTTAGTATCGACTTTTTCGTGGAATGGAAAATATCTGATCCAGTAAAATACTTGTATATTTCTGAAAAACCTGAAGCAGTGCTGAAGAACATGCTTCAAAGCTCGGTGCGTTCAGTCGTAGGTACGACTAATATTGACGATGCGTTGACAAGTGGTAAGGTGCAGATTCAATTAGACGTAAAAGATTTGTTGACCAGCAAGCTAGAGAATATAGATATTGGAATCCAGATTCTCGATGTCAAAGTGAATGACTCTGAACCACCAAATGAAGATGTAGCGAAGGCGTTTCGTGATGTTGAAACGGCGAAGCAAGATAAGCAGACTTCTATCAACGTAGCTCAAGAATATCGCAATAGTCGTATTCCTGCAGCCAATTCAGAGAGTGACAGGATTATTAGAAGTGCCGAAGCGCTGAAACAATCAAAAATCAACTCTGCAACGGGTGAAAAGAACCGTTTTGAGGCTATGTTCAACGAATATAAGAATTATCCAATAGTGACGCGTAACCGCATGTATTTAGAAGTTATTGAAAGAGTATTACCTAATGTAAATCTATTCATTGATGATGGAAGTGGTGTAGATAAACTTTTGCCAATCGGTAACTGGGATAGCTCCGCGGCAGCTGCAGCTGAGACTGTAGGAAACGCTGGAGGTACAAACTAATGAAAAAGAAATCCATAGCAAGCATTGGCATCGTAATCGCATTAGTGGCTGTTATTGCACTCTTAAACGCGTTCTATATTGTTCCTGAAGGTGAATATGCTTACTTAACCCAGTTCGGAGCAATCGTAAAGACTGATGAAGAGGCAGGCTTAAAATTTAAAATTCCATTTGTTCAAGAAGTGAATCGCTTGACCAAACGCAAAATGGTCTATGACGTGAACACCTCTGAAGTATTAACAGCAGATAAGAAGGCTATGGTGGTCGATAGCTACGCAATTTGGGAAATCAATAACGTAACTACTTTTTATAGTAGCGTTGGAAATATCAACGAGATGCAAAAACGCATTGACGCGTCCGTCTATTCAGTCATTAAGAACCTCATGGGTTCATTGCAGCAAAGCGATATCATAACGGATGAGGAAAGCTCTAGAGCTACCTTAAATGAGCAAATAACCCAAATTGTCCGCGCTCAACTAGAGTCAGCCTATGGAGTTAGTATTGCGGCTGTCGAAATTAAGCGTTACGACTTACCCACAGATAACCTTCAAGCCGTCTATAATCGCATGATTTCAGAGCGACAACAGATGGCTGCTGCCTTTAAAGCAGATGGGGAGTACGAAGCGGCCATCATCCGAAACGAGACCGATAAAGAAGTTGAAATCATCATCGGTCAGGCACGTGCCCAAGCCGATAAACTAAACGGTGAAGCTGAAGAACAATACATGCAAATTCTACAGTCTATCTACAACGATCCGGATAAGGCCAGCTTTTACATCTTTGTTAGAGAACTAGAAGCGTTGGAAAAATCGCTTAAAGGGGATGACAAAACAATCGTCCTTGGAGCAGATTCTCCCATTGCTAAAATATTGAGCCAAAGCTCAGCAGGCGCTACAAGTCAAGATATTCCGACACCAGTAGTGACGCCAGAACTTACTCCAGTACCTGAAAATTAACATCTAATAAAATAGTAAAAAGGGGAGAATTTTGTATGAGTCAGAATAAAAAAATTTGGTTCGCAAGTAATGACCATCCTATCGAAATGAACCTAAAAATGTTGAACCGCCACGGCATGATTGCCGGTGCAACAGGTACCGGAAAAACAATCACCATTAAGATGCTAGCTGAGGCTCTCAGTGAAGCAGGCGTACCAGTGTTTTTAGCCGACGTTAAAGGTGATTTAGCATCACTTGCTTTACCTGGTAGTGATAATCCGAATATGATTGAACGCCGTCAGCGATTTGGTTTAACTGACGATGTTTTTAAGTACCGTGCATTTCCTGTTAATTTTTGGGACTTGTATAAAGAACAAGGTATGGCGCTTCGGACAACTGTCTCTGAAGTTGGTCCTTTAATGCTTGCACGTATGCTGGGACTAAATGATGTGCAAGAAGGCGTTCTATCTATCATTTTCCGTTATGCTGATGACAATGGTCTATTACTCTTAGACTTGAAGGATCTGAGAGCCCTGATGAATGTGGTGAGCGAAAATGCCAAAGAACTACAAGTAAAGTATGGAAACATTTCCCCTAGTTCAATTGGTGCAATTGCACGCAACCTTCTAGTGCTTGAAGATGCAGGCGGAAACTTTTTCTTTGGCGAACCTGCCTTACAATTAACTGACTTTTTGCAAGTTGCCACGAGTGGCGAAGCTTTTGTTAACATCTTAGACGCAACAAAACTGTTCCTGAAGCCTGCACTGTATTCGAGCTTTATGTTATGGCTATTATCGGAACTCTTCGAGGTTTTGCCAGAAGTAGGTGACTTAGATCAGCCCAAGCTCGTGTTCTTCTTTGACGAGGCGCACCTGTTATTTGATGAAATGCCAAAACAACTTTTACAGAAGATTGAACAAGTCGTCAAACTTATTCGTTCTAAAGGTGTTGGAATCTTTTTTATCACACAAAATCCAGCTGATATCCCAGGTGAAATCCTTGCACAGCTTGGCAACAAGGTGCAACACGCCTTGCGCGCTTATACGCCTTCAGAACAGCGTGCTATCAAGGCAGCGGCGAATAGCTTCAGAGTGAATCCTGCATTTAATACAGAGACTGTTCTGACTGAATTAGCAACCGGCGAAGCAATCGTATCTGTGCTTGATGAAAAAGGTATTCCAACCATGGCTGAACGGTGCTTTATTTTGCCACCCAAATCACAGTTTGGTTCTTTGGATCCCTCTTACCGTGCTCATATTATTAATACTTGTCCATTAAATCAAAAATATGCTGAAGCCTATGATCGTGAGTCAGCATATGAGCTCTTGACTTCAGAAATAAACAAAAAAATGGATGCAGAAGCACAGGCACGATACGATGAACAAAGACGTAAAGATGATCTTGCTGAAAAGAAATTGCAACTTGAACAACAGAAATTAGAGGCCGCAGAGCAACGCGAATACGAACGCAAACTCAAGGCTGAACAAGCAGCAGAAGAAAAAAGAATACGCGAAGAAACGCGTAAAGCAGAGTTGGAAGAGCGTAAAGCCTACCGTAATAAGCAGAGTTCTGTAGTCACGAAAATCACGAATTCAGCTGTTACAACCGTGGGTAGAGAAGTGGGGCGTTCCCTAATTCGTGGAATCTTAGGTTCGTTTAAAGGCAAATGATACAGGTATAGAATAAAAGTGGGGAAGGACTTCATTCTGAAGATCTTCCCCATATTTTCGTCGATACTATATATTGGTTTTGGTAGCTGAGTCTCGTTGCCAAGTGATTACTAGCAGAATTACTCGGAGTCTGTTGCTTTTTCGCTTGCATCTTGAGCAAATTCGCTAGAAACTGGCCTTTCGTCTTCGAATAAATCTTCTCTGCTGCTTTCGCTGAGTTTGATGTTTTGGTCTAAGCCTCGTTCCTTTGTATGGGGTTCATCTATGCGCATTAACACTTTAGCGATACGTTTATCATCCATTTCGAGAACTTTAAACTTATAATTGCGATAGTCTATTTCAGGCTGTTCATCTTCATCAGGAATTCGGTCTAGTTGATGCAGAACAAGCCCAGCTATAGTTTCATAATCTGCATCTTCGTCGTTGAAATAGAAATCGGGGATACCTTTTACCATATCGTCAAGATAGGCCATTCCGTCAATGATGTAGGTGCCGTCTTCGTTCTCCACAAACTCAGGCACTTCGTCGTCATACTCATCTTGAATATTACCAACGATTTCTTCTAAAACGTCTTCTAAGGTGACTAAGCCTGCGACGCCTCCATACTCATCAATAACGATTGCCATGGCTTCATGGGCTAACTGCATTTCTTTGAAGAGGTCGTCAATATTCTTGGTTTCAGGAATGAAAATGGGTTCGCGCATAATTTTTGTTATGTCGAACTCAGAACGGTCGTATTTTGAAATAAAGTAAAGCAGGTCTTTAACGTTAAGAATGCCAACTATTTGATCGATATTGTCTTCGTAGACTGGCAAACGTGTGTAGCCTTCGTCTTTACTGACTTCCAATACTTCATCGTAAGTAGCCGTCGTCGGGAGACCGCTAATGTTTTTACGATGAATCATAATTTCAGTAACCGCTTTATCATTGAATTCAAAAATATTTTGAATCATCTCGCTTTCGCTTGATTCAATATGACCCGAAGATGAAGATACATCAATCATCATACGGATTTCTTCTTCTGTAACGTTCTTTTCGTTAGCGTTGGGGTCGATACCAAAAATACGCAACACAAAGTTAGTTGACAAGGTTAAGAAGATTGTAAAAGGGCGAACTGCAAAACCAAAACCACGAATGAAGTTAACACCTTGTTTGGCAACCTGTTCAGGATATTTCATTGCAATTTGCTTCGGGACAAGTTCACCTAAGACGAGTGAGAAGTAGGAAAGTATCAGTGTAACCACAATGAGCGAAACAGTTCTTAAAAAGGGATACTGTTGCTGTTTGTCTAGTGCAAAATACAACATATCTCCAAACTGAGAACCAGCAAAAGCAGAAGATAAGAAGCCTGCGAAAGTCACACCAACCTGAATAGTCGCTAAAAAGCGTCCTGGGTTTTCAATGAAGCGCAGGATCTTTTTATACGTTTTGTCGCCTTGTTCTGCAAGCTTTCTGATTTTATTATCATTGAGCGTTATGATTGCCATTTCAGTAGCAGAGAAAAAGCCATTTACGAAGATAAGGAAAATTACAATAATGATACTAATAAGTGCAGAATTCCCTTTTGGTTCTGCAGCAAGAAATAGATTGTGTGACTGGCGTAACCAACTGTCAACGTCCAAGAAAATATGACCTCCATACACAATCCGCAACTGCGTCCACGATATTTTGTAGCTCTTTGGCTTAATCGTACCGGTGTAGCGAATCGGATGACCACATGAGTGGTCTAAACAACAAGAAAACTATAATATAGATTCTTATATTTTTCAATCGCAACGGTTTGATTTAGCTATATTTGTAGATTTTTTTGATTGTCCAGAGGATGCAGTTGGTTTGTGCCAACTTTTCAAGCTGCTGCAACGAAAAACGGTTTTGCGCATCTACACAACGACTTTCACAAAATAGAATTTCCAAAAGCCTAGTTTATTAAGCTTAATTGACTTAAAATATAAGAAATACAAACCCCAACCAAGCAATACAATTTGGAGGTGAAAGATGTTAAGAGTTGGTTTACTGACCAGCGGAGGTGATTGCCAGGGCTTAAATGCTGCACTGCGCGGTGTTGCCAAATCTCTCTACGAAACGGTTAAAGGTGTTGAAATCTACGGATTTCGCGACGGATACAGAGGCCTGATGCTCGGTGACTATAATTACATGTCGCCAGGTGACTTTTCAGGCATATTAACACGTGGAGGAACAATTTTAGGTACCTCAAGACAATCCTTTAAACTCATGCAAGAAGATATGGAAGGCGAAGGTGATACTGGCACTAGACTTGAAGCCATGAAGGCCACATACAATCGCCTTAACTTAAACTACTTAGTCATATTAGGCGGCAATGGTACGCATAAAACCGCGAATCTTTTGTCAGAGAATGGTCTCAACGTAATTACCCTGCCCAAAACAATAGACAATGATCTTTGGGCAACAGATATGACTTTTGGTTTCCAAAGCGCTGTAAACATCGCAACCATGGTTATCGATAGTATTCATTCAACTGCTACTTCTCATGGCCGTATCTTTATTATAGAACTGATGGGCCATAAAGCAGGCTGGTTAACCTTACATGCTGGCTTAGCAGGTGGTGCAGACATTATTTTGATTCCAGAGATTCCTTACAAACTCAAATCTGTTATAGCAGCGCTTGATAAGAGACGAGAAGAGGGCAAGACTTTCTCAATTATTGCCATGGCAGAGGGCGCAATGACTACGGATGAAGCTGAGCTGTCCAAGAAAGCTTTTGCTAAGAAACGAAGTGATGAAGGTTATCCTTCTGTTTCCTACCAACTGGCTGCGGAGCTTGAAAAGAAAATGGGACAAGAAATCCGTGTCACTATACCAGGACACTTTCAACGTGGTGGTGAACCAAGCCCTTATGATCGCGTTCTTGCAAGTCGTTGTGGCGCTAAGGCAGCGGAATTTATTGTTGCTGGCAAAAAGGGCCTGATGGTCGGAATCAAAGGTGACAAAACCGTCGGATTCCCTCTTAACGAAGTTGCAGGAAAATTAAAAACTGTACCCCAAGACGACGAACTAATCACTTTCGGTAGACAACTAGGCATTAAGTTTGGTGACGAAAAATAAACCAGCCTCACAAAAAAGAGACGGAGTCTGAGGAGTCCGTTTCATACTGGAATCGAGTAGGAGGCTAGTCATTAATTGGCTAGCCGACCTCTCACACCACCGTA
>CAZNNL010000068.1:0-8654 GCA_964574395.1 uncultured Oscillospiraceae bacterium
GCATGAAGCTCTTGTCGCCGTTTTTCGAGGCACAAGAGATTGAAGAAGATTTGCGCAATCTGGATTTCGAGACGCTAGCAACGGGAACAGGTATCTATTATGCGGCGCCGTATTTGTGTTTTATGGATAATAAACAGAGGCGATTCGAGATTTTGCCACAAGGATTCGTGCGTTATATCTTCTTTGCTGAATCTATTCCTCTTGAAGATGATGCGACTAGCTATGGTCCAGAATTTAGGCGACATGAATACTATTTTGTTTTAAGTACCGGCCAGTGGTTTAACTATACCGTTCCCCTACAGCACCCTGATCAGGAAATAATTACTAGAGATAATATTTCGCTGGTCATTGAGAAACAGAAACGTTTGCAATTGCGATTCCATGAAATATTTAGGGAACGTTTCGCAGAATTTAAGGAAGATGACAGGCAATTCTACTTTGTTTATTCCCAAAAAAAGCAGGCACTAGAAGACGCTTTTATCGAGAATCAAAAGCTGCGTACGAAACAGGAAATATTGACGCACTTTCAGGAGTTTCTGCCCACTAAGATCTTTCAACAAGATAAAGAAGAGGCGGCACAAATCAAAGCAGAGCAAAAACGCATCTTGGAGAAAAATTCACGTTTTTGGGTAATTTGGTTCGTGCTTTTTTCACTTAACGCATATAACGAAATTATTGGCAATTCCGCTTATTACAGTAGCTTGCGGTCTTTTGCCAAACCCGCCTATTTAGTCATCACGGCATTTCTAATACTAAAATATATCTACGAAATAATTTTCATTCTAAGGCAACGGTTTACTGCAGCACGAGCAGAAAAAGATGCTGGTTTTTGGCAAAAAGGCTGGCTCATTTGGAATTGTAAACCTTGGTACTCCATTGTCTTTCGTATCTTGGTCGTTGCATTTTTTGCCTACACCTATTTTTACCTGGCGTCTCTGCTCAGATAATTTTCAAAACACGCCTATTTTACGCATCACGCTCTACAAAGCACAGGAATCTGAAGGCGGATGTACATTTCGCGGTGTGTTTTGCCAAGCATGGGTAAATCACTTATGACCTCACACAAATAGTCCCCCACCATTTGGTATTGCTGTTCTTGGCAAAAATCCAGCAGCCTATGCGCATACGTCTGCTCTTTTTCAAATTGATCGCAATACATGCATAAGTAAAGATGGGCTGGCAAAACAGTCAACTCGCTATCCTCAAACACCCCTTTTTCCGCGAACACAAACAACTCCGTGGAATAAAAATGGCGTTTCAACAAATCCGCTTTTCTCCAGATCGAACCGACTTTGCTAAAGTAAAACGAAGGCAATTTGCGCTTGCTTAAATCATGTTTTAATTTCCGTAGCAAGCGCTCGTAAACTAAGTGGTCGTAGTCATAAAAATTGACTTCCGTATTGACGGAATAGAGCCTTCGTTCCGGAATATATTCAAGCACTATGCTGCCATCTGCGGGAGATGCGACGTAGCGATGATAACTTTCTATACTGCGTTCGATAAAACGGATCTGGGTTTTTTGCTGCTCAACTTGCTCAATTAACTCATGTTTTTTGAGCGCCAGCGTGCTCATTAAATCTGCAATTTCTGGATTTTCTAAGTGATGTTGAATCTCATTGAGCGAAAAGCCCAAGCTTTGTAAATATAAAATCATATCCAGTTGGGCGCACTGTTGCCATTCGTAGTAACGGTAGCCAGTCTTTTTATCGCGTGAACTAGGTTTGAGCAAACCACAACGATCATAATGACGTAGTGTTTCTGTCGTCACTTGATTCACTTCCGCCATCTGGCTGATACTAAGTCTTTCTTTGGCAAAATCCATCTCACTACCCCAAACAAACAACAAACAATAACAAAACCGTCCAGGATGTGCTTGTAGTATAGCATCTCTCGGACGGTTATTTTGATTAATGATTATTTTTTACCGAATTTAACGGTGCTTAATTAATCTAATCATTTGTTCCTTCGACTATAACTTAATCGATATAATGTTGCGCTGGATAGGCCAAGTACTGAGGAGGCGCAATTTGATCGACAGTCACATAACCCGGAGGCGCTGCGAGCAAATCAGGAATACGATTAACGATCGTTGCACAGGTGTGTTCTACGGTCGCGGGTTTTTCGACGAAGAATTTCGTTTCTGGTTCGCCGCTAATTTTCCAGTCGCACATATCGCCGTCGTTTGGTCCGTAAACTTTGCCAATACATTGGGTCTCAATGATCGGACCTTGGAAAGTTTCGGTCGTCACAACCGCGCTCATGCCAATGCAATCACCTTTTGGAATGACGCGACCTAAGGTTTCTGACATAAGATCTTCGTCATAGAAGTAAGGAACGCACTTTTGCGTCTGGGATTTAATGGTCCAACCCATTAGGTTACACAACGCTTCGTTGGAGTTCCAAACATAAGCCGGCTCTAAACTTTCTGGGTGAGCTAGGGTTTTCTCAAATTCTTCAGCCGTCAGGCCTGCGCCGTGCGCTTCTGCCAATGCCAAACCATAATCTTCCACGTTGTAGCTAACAGCACCTTCGATTTTATCGATGCGTTGGACACCACCTGCGACTGTCCCAATAAGGTGTATCCAGTAGATGTCTTGCATGCCTGCACCCATAATCGTGCAGCCGTTTTCTTTCGCGATACGATCTAGTTTATTGGTCAAGGCCGGAGCTGTTGTCCAAGGATAAATTGCTTCTTCGCAAGTCGTAATCACATTGATGCCGCGCTCGGCACATTTAATGAATGGCTCATCCATATCATTCATGAAACTGAGTAGCATGAGGATAGCTAAATCTGCATCGCAATTGTCAAGAACTGCATCTGCGTCATCAGAGATGATGACTCCTGTTTTGAAACCAAGTTCGGCAAAATCACCCACATCCATCCCAACAACCTCAGGATTGATATCAATCGCGCCAACCACTTCAATTCCTTTTTCGTAGAGATAACGCAAGGTATATTTCGCCATCTTTCCACAACCGTACTGGACCACACGAATCTTCTGTCTGTTCATAGAAAACTCCTTTCACATTAGATGCACTAGCTACTTATATATCTATATGTGAGTATAAACCTTGGTCCAGCACAAAAGTCAAGCAGTGATTAAAATGACGCAACTTGCGATGACAAAACCAGAATCGTGGCTGATGCTAACGGAGATTGAGGAGCCACCTAGTTCTTCGTAAATGACTAACGCCTGACCGCTTAAAACGACCGAAGGGGCGCCCCAGCGATCGGGAAGGACGGAGACGTCGCGGAGGGTGATGCCGTTTTGCCAAAAGCCTGTGCCTAATGCCTTGAGAACCGCTTCTTTCGCAGCGAAACGACCGGCCATTTTTTCCACCACACCCATGCAGTGTGCAAGCTCATCTGGGGTCAGAATTTTTTTAGCGAATGCATCCCCATGCTTATCAAACGCTTTGGCAAAACGCTCAATATTTAGTATGTCTACACCATTTTTTATCTGCATTTGGCGCCTCAACTCTTGCGTTTTTTTACCCGAAGGTCAGAACCGATAAAGGCGTAGGTCTGAAATGTTCCGGCGATTCTTGAATAAATACGTTCTTCATAACGCTCCTTCAATTGCCTTAAATCCATATTAGTAGTCAGCAAAATCGGCTTCTTACTGCGCTCACGCTGGTTCAGCAGAGATAAAAAATCACCCGCCGAATGGGCATCCATCGCTTCGGTACCCAGATCATCAATAAGCAGAAAATCACAATAATTCAATTGCCGCGTACTGGCAGAAAGTTGCTCCATACGCTCAGAATTAGGGTTATAACTATTAGATAAGACGCGATATTCCGAAAAAATCCGCATCAATTGGGGAGCACTCAAGATCATCACGCTATAGCCCGCCTCACGCAGAGCCTTTGCTATACACAAAGCAAGAAAGGTTTTCCCGGTACCGGTAATTCCATTAAAGAGCAGATTGGGTCGCTCCAATGACCGTGCATGTCTAGAAAAACTTTCGACATAATTTTCCATACGTAACTTGAGCGCCTGCATGCGCCGTTTTGGACTCGCATTGAAATCTTCCGAATCTTCGAAAAGCTCTAAATCGAACTTGTCAAATCCCACTTCTCCCAAAGGATCCTCATCAGTCGACGTATTCCAAATGCTTGCCAAGGCCTGCGGATAACAGTCTGGGCAAGGCTTATTCGCTATATACCCATAATCATGGCAAAACGCACACCGATACACGATAGGCGCATAGTCTTCGGCTAAACCTAAACGCTGCAATAGCATGCTCCGTTTAGCCACTAATGCATCAAACTTAGTATTTGCAGTGCTCTGCTCGCCAGCGCTTTCTAGAGCTGAGCGTAAGCGGTTAAAGCCTTCGGCTACTATCTCTTCTTCGACCAAAGCAAGTTCGGGGTGTGCTGCCCAAATTTTAGACTTGAGAACTGAGGCTGTCTCAGCTGCCTCATCGCGTAAGACAGCATAATAAAGGCGGATTTCCTCGTTGATGCGTTTATTTGGCATGCGCGCTGTCCCCTAGGCTTAGTTCTTCATCCGAAAATTGTTCGTAAAGCGAGGCAATTTCAGCGTCGTCGTACTGCCTTTGCGTAAAGCCACCGAAACCACCTCTCGATGTTCCGGTAGTAGCAGCTGAGCGCTTCTGCCTATACGCAGCGCTACGTGCCTCTTCATACGCCTTAATTTCAGCAACCGTCTTTAGTCCGGCGGCATGCCAGTCTTCGAGAAAGCGATTGTAATAGTTAAGATTTGGATTAGAGGTTCTAACGGAATTGTCCAAGGCCAGGCTGATGATAGGAAAATCGAAACCTAGATCAACATGCCAATGTTTGACCATTTCGGTATCAGGTTCAGTCATGCTGCGGTTGAGCTTTTTGCCAACACGCTTAGACAAACGCTTAATCACGTCGCGACGCTTGGAAAAAGATTGCAATTCAGCATAGGTGCGCACGCCATTTTCATGCCAAGCAAGCGCAATCCCCTTGATGTACTTGTACTGATTCAGCATATTCTTCGCCATCGCTTCACTAAACAGAGCGTAAACAATTTCCGGCTCAAAACCAAAGCTGTGCAGACACTCGTCAATGATGCGCGCTTGGCTGATGCCCATCATACCGTGGTAGAACGTCTCACTAATTTGCTGCATTAGCTCGGTTTTGAATTCCTCATTCAGTAACTGCTTCAAACCTTCCGATAATTCAGGCTCTTGATTTGTCGTAAATTGCCGCTGCAATTCCAGTTCTTTCAAATCGTTGAGTAAAAATTTATCCCCGGTACTCAGCAGAGAAATCACTTTATGCTGTGCCAAGTCGAGCAAAGCAGTCTTAAATTGTTCCTCGCTCATTGCCAAATGCGTGAGCAAATCCGCACTACTCAGCTTAACGTGATTCAAACTCACATGTTTCGCATAAATATAAACCTTGACCGCTTCAGGGCTTAAAAGAGGCAGATAATCCGTGATAAAAATATTGGGAATCAACACGTCGCTCATCCAAAGCTTTTGTGTTTCTTCAATTCTCATGGCCTCACCTCCCCTTCTATTCATAGGATAATTTTGGCAAAACCAAGCCACCCTTGTGAAATTTCGTGTCTTATAAGATTAAGTCCAAACGGTGATAAAGTCAAAAAATCGACCGCCACTTTTGGTGACGGCCGATTCTCAGTTTTCAGCTAAGCGTTTATTTTAAGACTTAGTCTCTGGCCATACGCTCGTAGCTTCTGGTGCGGAACTCCGCGTCTCTAGCAGCTTTAGCGAACATCTGGTCTACTGTTTCTTTGTCATACTTCTTGTACAAGGAGTTGTAACGTACTTCTTGTCTGAGGAAGTCAGCATAATCAGCAGTAGGTGCTTTAGAGTCAAGCTGGAAGGGGTTTTTGCCTTCTAATTCCAGACGTGGATCGTAGCGATAGAGGTGCCAGTAACCGCACTCAACGGCTTGTTTCTCACGTGTTTGACCCATGCGCAGACCACCTTTAATACCGTGGTTGATACAAGGTGCGTAGCAGATGACGATGGATGGGCCATCAAATGCTTCTGCTTCGGTAATAGCTTTCAAGGTCTGTGCTTGGTTAGCGCCCATGGAGACTTGTGCAACATAGACATAACCATAGGACATAGCCATCATGCCGAGGTCTTTCTTACGGATAGGTTTACCACCAGCAGCAAATTGTGCAATCGCCGCGGTTGGGGTTGCCTTTGAAGCTTGACCACCGGTGTTGGAGTAAACTTCCGTATCAAGTACTAGAACATTGACATTGCTGCCGGTTGAGAGGACATGGTCCAAACCACCAAAGCCGATATCGTATGCCCAGCCGTCACCACCAATAATCCATTGTGAACGTTTGGAGAGGTAGTCCTCATTAGCAACTACATTATCAACGAGCTTTTTCACATCAGCATTGTCAGTGTTGACAGTTTTGAGTGCTTCAACCAAGGATTGGCTGACTTCGATCGTCTTATCGCTGTCGTCTTTATCTGCAAGATATGCTTCGATTTTTTCTTTGACTTCACCATCTACAGAGCCTGCAATTTCTTCTAGCTCAGCGATGCTACGGTCGCGGACTTGCTTCCAGCCAAGGTGCATACCAAGACCATACTCAGCATTATCTTCGAAGAGTGAGTTAGCCCATGCGGGTCCACGCCCTTCTTTATCTACCGTGTAAGGAGTTGAAGGAGCAGAGCCACCCCAAATGGAGGTACAGCCGGTTGCGTTAGCAATTTGCATACGGTTACCAAAGAGTTGTGTCACCAGTTTGACGTAAGGTGTCTCACCGCAACCAGCGCAAGCACCGGAGAACTCAAGGTAAGGTTTCTCAAATTGGCTACCTTTAACCATGGTCTTTTTCATCGGGTTGGGTTTCAGAGGTAGTTTGTAGAAGTATTCCCAGTTATCCGCTTCATGCATATTGTCTTCCAAAGGTCTCAGCTCGAGGGCTTTTACCTTCGCAGGACAGGTCTCTACACAAGATGCACAGCCTGTGCAGTCAAGCGCTGAAACTTGAATACGGAACTTGTATTGGTCATAAGGCTTCATACCTTGCAATGTGGCGGCATCAGTACCCGCAGCTTCTTCATCAGTCAGTAGGAACGGACGAATAACACCATGTGGGCAGACATAGGCACATTGGTTACATTGGATACAATTTTCTGGAAGCCAGATAGGCATGGTCGTGGCAATACCACGTTTTTCGTATTGTGACGTGCCTTGTTCGAAGGTACC
The DNA here is from genome assembly GCA_964574395.1 of uncultured Oscillospiraceae bacterium. Lineage (GTDB taxonomy): Bacteria > Bacillota > Clostridia > Saccharofermentanales > Fastidiosipilaceae > JAXGQD01. Next base: position 7,198 of record CAZNNL010000068.1, read on the forward strand.
ATCTTCACGGTTGGCAAAAGCGGACACCGGCAAAGAATCTCCCTCTTGCGCATTCATAACTTCAACAATCTCTTCGATAAAGACTGGCAGGTCTTTTGCTTCAATAACATCTTCTGCATCAGCCCAGTCAGCAGGTACATCGATCTTAACGATATTCTCAAGACCAGCATCGACTGCAGCATAGTTCATGTTAACAACATCATCACCCTTGTTGCCGTAAGACTTAACGATAGCATCTTTCATGTAGGCTACAGCTTCGTCTACTGGCAAAACACCAGAGAGTTTAAAGAAAGCAGACTGCAAGACGGTGTTGGTACGATTACCGAGACCTAAATCTTCAGCAATGGTGACAGCGTCGATGATGTAGAAGTTGATGTCGTTCTCTTGGATGTAGCGTTTCATTCTGCCTGGCAGTTTGTCGCTCAGTTCTTCTGGTTTCCACAGGGTATTCAGAAGGAAGGTACCGCCGGGTTTGAGACTCTTCATCATGTCGTATTTGTCTACGTAAGATTGTTGTGAACAGGAGACAAAGTCAGCCATGTTGACCAGATAGGTGGAGCGGATCTTGCTTTTGCCAAAACGAAGGTCAGAAATAGTAATACCACCAGATTTTTTGGAGTCATAGGAGAAGTACGCTTGAACGTTGAGGTCCGTATGATCACCGATAATCTTGATGGAGTTCTTATTAGCACCAACCGTACCGTCTGAACCAAGACCCCAGAAACGGCAGGAAATGGTGCCTTCACTGGAAGTATCTACGTCAGGATCGTTGGGCAAGGAGAGGTGTGTGACGTCATCCACGATACCGATGGTAAAGTTGTGGCGTGGCTCGTCGTTTAAGAGATGTTTGAAGGTGGCAAAAATCTGCGCAGGAGTCGTGTCCTTAGAACCTAAGCCATAACGTCCGCCCACAATTTTTGGAGCATTATTAACGCCTTTATAAGCATTAACAACGTCGAGATAAAGGGGTTCACCAGCAGCGCCTGGCTCTTTGGTACGATCCAAAACAGCAATTTTTTGTACGGTTTCGGGAATCGCATCAAGCAGGTGGGTGATGGAGAATGGACGGTAGAGGCGGACTTTGACCAAGCCGACTTTTTCGCCATTCGCGTTGAGGTAGTCAATAACTTCTTCAGCGGTTTCACAAACGGAACCCATGGCGATGATGATGCGTTCTGCATCTTCGGCACCATAGTAGTTGAAGAGTTCGTAATTACGACCGGTCAGTGCATTGATTTCATGCATATAGTCTTCTGTGACCTTGATTACGTTGGTGTAATAAGGGTTGGAAGCTTCGCGACCTTGGAAGTAAACGTCAGGATTTTGAGCAGTACCACGTAGTACAGGTTTATTGGGGGACAAGGCACGGTCTCTGAATGCTTTCAGGGAGTCCTGGTCAATTAAGGCACCCAAATCGTCGTAATCGATGACTTCGACTTTTTGGATTTCATGGGACG
>CAZNNL010000069.1:0-8488 GCA_964574395.1 uncultured Oscillospiraceae bacterium
GTAGAAAGCACCATAAAAACTCTAACTAGCCGAATTCGCTCTAAAAAGCTATAATAAGAACGTTGGACTCATTCCAACTTTTGGAAGTAAACAATCATATTTGGAGGTATCTATTGTATGAAATCAGTAACCATCGCCGCCATTAAAGGCAGAGAAGTTATGGACTCCCGTGGTAACCCAACCGTCGAAGTTGATGTTATTACCGCATGTGGCGTATTAGGACGCGCAGCTGTTCCATCAGGCGCATCAACCGGTGCATTCGAGGCTGTCGAACTTCGTGACGGAGACAAATCCCGTTATTTTGGCAAAGGCGTCGAAAAAGCTGTCGCAAACGTCAACGATAAAATCGCCCCCGCCCTTGTCGGCATGGATGTTTTTGATCAATACGGCATCGATACCAAGATGCTCGCACTAGATGGCACTGAAAACAAAGCTGTTCTCGGCGCTAACGCAATCTTAGGCGTTTCCATGGCCGTCGCTAAAGCTGCCGCAGCAGCCCGTAACGAAAGTCTCTTTACCTATCTAGGTGGCACACAAGCCAGAACACTCCCCGTCCCCATGATGAACGTCATCAACGGTGGTAAGCACGCAGATAACAGCGTAAACCTCCAAGAATTTATGATTATGCCTACTGGTGCTACAAGTTTCAAAGAAGCACTCCGTTGGTGCGCTACAGTTTTCCACACCCTTAAAGACGTTCTTCAAGCAAGTGGTTATGCGACCTCTGTTGGTGATGAAGGTGGTTTTGCACCTAACTTCTCCTCTGACGAACAAGCACTCGAATTCCTCGTCACTGCTATTCAAAAAGCAGGATTCAAACCAGGCGAAGACTTCCACATCGCCATGGACCCCGCTATGACCGAGCTCTATGAAGAAGCTAAAAAGCATGGCCGCGAAGGCGAGTACTACTTCTGGAAATCCGATAAATTCATGACCCGTGACGAAGTCATCGCTTTCTGGGAAGAAATGGCAGACAAATACCCCATTATCTCACTCGAAGACGGCTTAGCCGAAGAAGATTGGGAAGGCTGGGTAAAATTAACCGAAAAACTCGGCGACCGTGTCCAGCTCGTTGGAGACGATCTCTTTGTTACTAACTCCAAACGCTTGGCAAAAGGAATCGAACTCGGCGCCGCCAACTCCATCCTCGTCAAAGTCAACCAAATCGGTACCCTAACTGAAACCTTTGACGCCATGGCCATGGCTGCTAAAGCTGGTTACACCGCCATCGTTTCCCACCGTTCTGGCGAAACCGAAGACGTCACCATCGCTGACATCGTCGTCGCTACAAACGCTGGCCAAATCAAAACCGGTGCTCCTTCACGCTCAGACCGTGTTGCTAAATACAACCAACTTCTCCGCATCGAAGAAGAACTAGGAGACAAAGCTGTCTATCCCGGACGCAAAGCATTCAACGTCTAATTCACCAACTACAAATTCTGTATAATCAATCAGGGTCGTCTCGCTTGGACGACCCTTTTTGTTTCGTGCAACCAGTGTGTTTTTGTATTTTGAACCGGTGTGTTTTTGTATTTTGAACCAGTGTGTTTTCGTGTTTTGAACCAGTGTAATTTTGTATTTCGAGCCTGTTCAGTGTTCGGTGGCAGAAGATTGAGAGGTAATCAGAGGACAGGAATCAAGCTCAAAAAGTTTTCTCTTTTCATCTTCCGCTCGGAGTTGCTCGGATTCCTTTGCAGCCTTTTCTATAATGCGTTGCTTTTCTTCCTTAGTACTTTGCTGTTCCAATTTCTCTTTCCAGTCCATTATGGCTCCATTTTCCGTATTGCTACTTTTTCTTCATGGTTCGGTACAAAAGATAAAATCCGCTCGAGACAATCCCAATCAAGACCAATACCGCAGCGTAGGTTTTTTCCTCAAGCCTCGGAAAAAACTCGTGGCTTGGATATATAACGTCCAGCAATACGATTGTTCCAACAATAAAAGCAAAACCCACAAGAAAGACATACACGACATCCTTGACACGTTTGCGTTTTTCGATAGGCCACTCGTTCAGTTCAAATATTTTTGACCTCTGATTCTTATCATCCATCCGCCTACCCCCGTTATCCAAAATCTCAATTAGGATTTATTTATCAATAATAGCAAAGACTTTCTCCACATTACAAGGAAAAATCAGACGATATTCTTGGTGGAGTTCTCGGATGTCTCATAGTATTGGCAAAAATACAGCTTGTACGCCAGCCAGGCTGCATATCACACTAAAAAGCCGGAAAAATTGACAAACAATCAACTTGTGCGAAAGAAAACTGGTTTTGGAAGGTCAAAACGGCATACAAGCTGTTTATTTGACGAAATTTCTACGATAAAAGGCGTTTTAGCAGTATTTCTGTCGTACAAGTTGCTTTTTTGCCAAAAGTCGAATGACTTGACCCCGCCACCATCGCACAAGCTGCTTTTTTGGCAACGACGCCAACAACCACCAACAACAGAGTTCTAAACCCTGGCTTTCAACGCCTTTAGTCGCTTCATCACATCGTTTGCGCCACGGCCGAAGTAGTCGTGAAGGATTTGGTATTCCTTAAACATCTCGTCATAGACTGCGACGTTTTCGGGAATGGGAACGAAGGCTTTTTCGCGTAGTTTGGGCATGGTGTTGGCTGCTTCGGCGATATCGTCAAAGCCGCCACCTGCCGCGCCTGCAGCCATGGCGCCATTCATCGCAGCGCCGTAAGCAACGGTTTGGTCGGAGGCAGAAATCTTAATGCTTCGATTACAAACGTCGGCGTAAATTTGCATCATCATGTCATCTTTGGAGGCAATGCCACCGCAGGCGAAAAGCTCATCAACAGGCACGCCAGCTGCTTCAAAACCTTCGATAATTTCTCTAGTACCATAAGCTGTTGCTTCAATCAAAGCGCGATAGATATCTTCAGCCTTAGTCTGTAAGTCCATTCCAAGCATCATGCCAGTGAGATCATTGTCAACTAAGACGGAACGATTTCCGTTCCACCAATCGAGCGCCATCAGGCCATGTTCTCCAGGTTTTTGAATGCGTGCTTTTTCACGCAAAAATTTGTGAATACTTATGCCCTGTTCAGCGGCGGCATTCGTATAAGACGAAGGGACAAGGTTTTTTACAAACCAGTCGAAATGGTCGCCAACACAGGATTGACCTGCTTCGTAGCCTACAAAGCCTGGAAGAATGCCGTCTTCAACGACGCCACCAACGCCGGGCATGGTTTTGAAGGAGTGGTCTAAAACCATGTGGCAGGTGGAGGTGCCGATGATCATGAGCATTTTGCCACTACTACTAATCCCAACTGCTGGGACCGCGACGTGCGCGTCGATTGAACCAACGGAAACGGGTGTGCCAGGGAGCAAACCAGTTAACTCAGCCATCTCAGCGGTGATGCCACCTGCTAGACTACCCGGAACAGCAATGGTGCTGCTGATTTTGTCAGCTACAACATTTTCCAAACGCGGGTCCAATGCCTTAAAATAATCGCTGCTTGGGAAACCGTCTTGCTTGCTCCACATGGCTTTGTAGCCTGCGTTACAGGAGCTGCGCCACAACTTGCCGGTCAATTGCATGACTAGCCAATCTGCGGCTTCGACAAAATGATCCATTTCGGCGTAGACTTCCGGTGCTTCATCGAGGGTTTGCCAGATTTTGGGGAATAGCCATTCGGAGTTGATTTTGCCACCATAACGCGCCAAGAACGCCTCACCACTTGCGTTTGCGACCTCATTCATGCGATCGGCGTATTTTTGTGCGGCATGGTGTTTCCACTTTTTAACGTAGGCATGTTTGTTCATTTTAAATGCTGGCAAAAAACACAAAGGCGTCCCATCCGACTTGATAGGCAGAACAGTAGATGCCGTAAAATCGACCCCCACGCCAATGATGTCTTCCGCCTTGGCCCCCGTTGTTTCGAGTACGCCTGGAATAATCACAGCCAAAGTTTCTAAGTAGTCTTGTGGGTCTTGCAAGGTCCAATTGGGAGGAAGTTTTTCGCCGCTAGCAGGGAGCGTTTCTTCGATAAAGCCATGTTTATACGGGTGGACATAGGAGCCAAGTTCTTCGCCGCTGGTCACATCAACCAACAATGCGCGTCCTGATAAGGAACCGTAATCAATGCCTAGTGCTAATTTCCTCGCCATGCTAAATACCTCCGTCAGCAAGAATGAGTGCTCGATTATTAGTACGCTTTGCCCCAAATCACCATGTGTTTAGCGGTTTTGCCACAACAAACACAATGCTCAGAAATCGTCTCTTGTTCGTAAGGGATACAACGTGAAGTTGCGGTCGTGTCTTCCTTGATTTGGTTCTCGCAGGCTTCCTCGCCACACCACATCGCCTTAACAAAACCTGGTTTATTCGCGATCAAATCCTTAAACGTAGCATAGTCAGCCGCGGTATAAATGCGAGAATTTAGGCTTTCTGTCGCACGCGCTAACAAGTCTGACTGCATGGTTTCAAGCAATTTCGGTAGTTCTTCGCCAAGGTTTTCGATGGCAAAACTAAGCTTTTCCGCCGTATCCCGCCTTGCCACAAGCGCCTGACCAGCCTCAATATCGCGCGGTCCAATCTCCAGACGCAAGGGCACACCCTTCATCTCGTATTCACTAAATTTCCAACCAGGCGATTTATCCGAATCATCGAGTTTGACGCGCAAACCAGCCGCCTTCAGCGTTTGGAAAATTTCGTTCGCCTTATCCAGAACACCTTCTTTATGCTGGGCAACCGGCACAATAATGACTTGTGTAGGTGCGATTTGTGGCGGCAAAACCAAACCACTATCATCACTATGCACCATAATCAAAGCGCCAATAATCCGCGTACTCATCCCCCATGAAGTTTGATGCACATACTGAAGTTTGTTTTCCCTATCGCTATAAGTGATATCAAAGGCTTTGGCAAAACCATCGCCGAAATAGTGAGACGTGCCGGACTGGAGCGCTTTGCCATCGTGCATCATCGCTTCGATGGTGTAGGTTGCCTCGGCACCTGCGAATTTTTCTTTGTCTGTTTTTCGCCCCTGAATGACCGGAATCGCCAAGTCTTCTTTAACGAAGTCGCGGTACACGTCGAGCATCTGCAAGGTTTCCGCCATCGCATCTTCTTTATTTTCGTGGGCTGTGTGCCCCTCTTGCCAATGGAACTCCAAACTTCTCAGAAAAGGTCTGGTTGTCTTTTCCCAACGCACGACTGAAACCCATTGGTTGTATAGCTTGGGCAGGTCGCGGTAGGATTGAATAATTTTGGAATAATGTTCACAGAACAAAACCTCAGAAGTCGGACGTATGGCTAAACGCTCTTGTAAGACTTCACTGCCACCCATGGTGACCCAGGCTGCTTCAGGTGCGAAACCTTCGACGTGGTCAGCTTCTTTTTGCAAAAGGCTTTCTGGAATAAACATTGGCATCAAGACATTTTCGTGATTCGTTTCCTTGAATCTTCGATCTAAGCCATTACGCACAGCTTCCCAAAGCGCGTTGCCCAGGGGTCGCAAAATCATGCAGCCTCTAACGCTGGAATAATCAATCAATTCTGCCTTGGTTACTACGTCTGTGTACCACTGCGCGAAGTCTTGCTCCCGTGAAGTAATTGCTTCTACGAGTTTCTTTTTATTTTTTGCCATATTCTTCTCCTATTCCTTAGGTGGGTTTAAAATTACTAAAAGCTGAGAAGGATCACGCACTAATACTTTATATGCGGACTCTCCCACGCTTGAAACGTTAACCGTTATGGGCAGCTTCTGGAGACTGTAGGTTGCTCCGTTAGCAAATTCTGCTTTGATTGTTTCTATATCTAAAGTCGAAAAATCAATTTTCGCAACCACTGTACTGCGGTTGATGCGGTCAATATATTTCTGGCGCGCTTCGAAGCGAATGTTCAGGATGTTTTCATCACTCAGCGTGTAGTTTATACCCGCTTGATCAAGTTTCTCAATACCGACTATCTGTACGTTTACAGCGTTGAGATTCGCTTCTTTAATCGGGTTCGTGGCTACTTGTACATAAGCCCAGAGCGTGATGGCCAAAAGCAAAGAAACTAAGCGTAAGAAAATGCGGTTGCGTCTACGCGGCGCAGTCTTTTTTACATCCGGGACAAGGATGCCTTCAGCATTTGGGCTTGCACTCCCCTCGCCTCTGCTCGAACTAAAGAGTCCACGCAAACCGCGTTTTTGGCCGTTTTCATTTTCAGAAGTAAAGAGTTTGTGGAGCACGACACGTAAAGAATCACCATTTTCCATGGGATAAAGACGACCACCGACGGTGAGTGAGATTTTGCCACGCTCTTCAGAAACAACGACCGCTACCGCATCACCAATTTCGCTAGCCCCTACGGCAGCTCTGTGTCGCGTACCAAAGTCACGTCTCATATGATAGGTATCCGATAAGGGAACATGACAGCGTGCAGCAAAAACCCTACCATTGCGAATTAGCACAGCACCGTCATGTAAGGGCGAGCCTTTATAAAAAACTTGTTCCAAAAAGGTTGCAGTTACCGCCGCATCTACTACAACAGCGGTTCCTTGTACGAGTTCGCCTAGTTTTGTCTTACGCTCAATAATGATTAGGGCTCCAGTTTTAATAGAAGCCATGCGCTCACACGCTGTGACTATCGCCTCAATCATGGCGTTTTCCGAATCAAGTTGTTCCGGAGATTCTGGCGCAATGGCATCAACAAAACGGAGCGAACTTCGCCCGACCGTTTCAAGTGCGCGCCTAAACTCTGGTTGGAAAATAACAACGAAACCGATGGCCAAGAGGGAGAGCGAGTTGGATAAAACGAAGTTTATAGTCGTTAAACCAAGCAAGTTCCCTAAAATGGTAAAGAGGACGATGAATATAAGTCCTTTTAGTAATTGCCACGCACGCGAGTCATTAAGTAACCTTAACAGGAAATAGATGGCAGCAGTTGAAACGAGGACATCGATCAACATAAGGATAATGTCTAGCGGGCCGCCAAAAAGAAGCCACCCTGACGCTAAATCCGTAGTGAATGTCCTGAAAAAATTTGTAATGCTGTCAAATGCCTGTGTCGCCACTCGGGTATTGTTTCCTTGTCTGTTCTTGTTTGCTTCGCTCGGTTTGTCGCACGCTCCGTAGTGTGCTTAGTTAAATAATTTGTTAGCAATAATTTTAACACAGACCGCCGAATTCTTAAGCCTTAATTGCGGAAATAGGTGGATTTTGGGTAATAATCGGTTCTTGCTTAAGTTGGAGTGGTTTTTTATGGCTCTGGGTGTCAACTTTTCAGGCGGCTGCAGCGATTAGCAGCTAAGACGTCCCGATTCTTGCAGGGAGTTGAAAACTTGGCACCGAAAGGCCCCCCGTCAGATTGAAATCTAGCTGCCTTATATTTCACCTTGTTCTATCCAATTAAATTGCGCAGTTTTTCTTCCATCTTGGCGCATTCTTCCGCAGCCACCGCTTCAATCACCGACCATTCTGCATCGGCACCAACTCTCTCGTATGCGAGAGCAAGTGCACCGTACAAAGCTAAGCCTAAACAATGTCTGGCTACGTGTATGCTAGATGCAGACTGACCTATTGCTCTTGCGGCCGCCTGTGCAACTGGATTATCGCTAGCTTTTCTGGCTGCTGCATGGCAATCCAAAATCGCTTGTTTGGCCTCTGGAAACTTTATTTTCTTTGCCATAAATTCACGCGCCGCTTTAAGCGCTAATCTTGGGCGTTCATCTTCGGGTTCGTATTTTAAAAATAATGGCAAAACCACAGCTTCCGCATAATCAACACACCAAGTAACTAAAGTTAGTTTAGTTTGAGTTGAAGCAAGTGCCACGATCGATTGTATATAGGGGGCATCTAAGTTGCTAAGAATTTTGCGAGGCTTATACATGAGGAGTGCTCCTTTAGGGATTACTTTTGCCATCCCTAGGATCGCGTTCTTTGATAGAAACTTCTACTTGATCTCCAATGGTCTTCCCTATCCTTGAGCGGATGTCTTTTCTTATTCCGATAATATGACAGTCGGTACCCATTCTCACTACTTGTCCATCGTAGGGCACACCGTCAAAATACGCGTGGACCGGAAGTCGTAGCTTCCCGAATTCGGCTTTCACATCTATCGGGACCTCAACATAGGCACCACCATGATCGGGTTCAGCGATAATCGGGGCAGTAAATGTGTAGGTTTTGGGGTTCATGCATCTTCCTTTCGTGATGGGTTCAATGAATTGGACTCGTGTTTAAAAGTCACTAAAACAAAAAACCCTGTAACGCAGTGTTATCAGGGTTTCTATTGCCCATACGGTATAATTACGACAAAGGGGAAACCCGCATAGAATCAGGGTTTTCAGGAATTGGGTCTGATTTTCGCTCTTTTCCCAACGAAATTCACCGTTAAATTCAGCCCCTTGGAAAGTGAGGTGGCATGCTCACGACAAAAATGCTATTATTATGGAGGCATACAACATATAAACGACATAAAAGCGCTATATCACCCGAATTTTGCAGCAAAAAGGCAAAGAAATAGCCCAAGATGACTGGTAGCAGA
>CAZNNL010000070.1:0-8410 GCA_964574395.1 uncultured Oscillospiraceae bacterium
TTCACCGCCTAGTAATTGCCCATGTCGGGCGTACGCAAAAACGGATGAGCATTTGCCCATCCGCCATTCACGCTTGATTTTTTACCCTAAGCAAGGGTTGTCTTCATTTTAGACTTACTTTTCTTCGCCAGGCTCAGAGTCGTCAGTCTTTTTCGACTCCGCTGGAGCGCTAGGTTTATTGCGCACGCGTTTGGGTTTGGCTGTAGCAGCAGTAGTTTCTACAGCCTGAGCCTTCGCTACGCGTTTAGCAATTTTCTTTTTTATAACAATCTCGCCTTCGTGCTCGCCGACAACTGCGGTGTCGCCTTCTTTTACGATACCATCCAAAAGTGCTTCGGAGAATTTGTCTTCGATGGACGATTGGATCTCGCGGCGCAAGGGTCTTGCACCATAAGCTGGGTCGTAGCCACGTTGTGCCAGGAGTTTTAGGGCGTCGTCGGTCACTTCAAGGGTGATGCCGATTTCGGCGATTCTTTTGCCAAGCTGATTGACCATGATAGAAGCAATTTTCAGCACGGATGCACGATCTAGCATATGGAAGAAGATGATTTCGTCAACACGGTTCAAGAACTCTGGGTTGAAGGCCTTCTTCAGTTCATCCATGACGAGCTTTTTGGCTTCGTCGTAGTCTTTTCCGCCGTAGAGCTCGCGATCGATCTCTTGACCGGATTCGTCTTTATCGTTGTGGGCAAAACCAATTCTTCTCCCACCTTGATTACTCAACATACGCGCACCGACGTTTGAAGTCATAATCAAAATCGTGTTACGGAAATCTACCGTACGACCTTGACCATCCGTCAGACGTCCGTCTTCCATAATCTGCAAGAGTGCGTTGAAGACGTCGGGGTGAGCCTTCTCGATTTCGTCAAAGAGGACGACAGAATAAGGCTTGCGGCGCACTTTTTCGGTGAGTTGCCCGCCTTCGTCGTAGCCCACGTAGCCCGGGGGTGAACCGATGAGCTTGGAGACATCAAATTTTTCCATGTATTCGGACATGTCGAGACGAATCAATGCGTTTTCATCGCCAAACATGACTTCGGCCAAGGCTTTGGCGAGCTCGGTTTTGCCAACACCTGTAGTTCCTAAGAAAATGAAGGAACCAGTCGGACGTTTGGGGTTCTTCAGACCGAGGCGACCGCGACGAATTGCCTTCGCAACAGCGGTGACGGCTTCGTTCTGACCGACAACGCGTTTGTGTAGCTCGGACTCGAGATTTTTCAAGCGCTCAGCATCACTCTCGTTGATTTTCTGAACGGGAATCCCGGTCCATGAAGCCACGATATCCGCCACGTTTTCTTCGGTGAGCACCAAGCTTCTACTTTCGAGTTCACGTTTGTGATCCGTTTCTGCTTTAGCTTTTTCTTCATTCAATTTTTGTTCTTGGCTACGCAATTTCGCAGCCTCTTCAAAGTTTTCGGTCTCAGCGGCCTTCACTTTTTCAAGCTTCACCTTCTCGAGTTGTTCTTCGATTTCCTTAACCTTCAAGGATTCGGGCACGGAATGGATGCGCAATTTTGAACAGCCTTCATCAATTAAGTCTATGGCTTTGTCTGGCAAAAACCTGTCCGTAATATAGCGCACCGACAAATCAACTGCGGCCTTAATCGCCTCATCCGAAATCGTCACTTTATGATGTGCTTCATACTTGTCTCGCAAGCCGTTCAGGATGAGCAAGCATTCCTCAGGTGTAGGCTCACCAACCACGACAGGTTGGAAACGACGCTCGAATGCAGCATCTTTTTCAATATGTTTGCGGTACTCATCAAGGGTAGTAGCACCGATTATTTGAAGCTCACCTTTAGTCAGCATGGGTTTTAAGATATTCGCTGCGTCCATCGCACCTTCAGAAGCACCGGCACCGATGACGGTGTGAAGCTCGTCGATAAAGAGAATGACATTACCCGCAGCGGCAGCTTCGCTCAACACCTTTTTCAAGCGCTCCTCGAATTCGCCACGGTATTTGGCACCTGCCAACATGCCACCCATGTCAACGGAGTAGATTTGTTTTCCCTCTAATAGTTCAGGAACTTCAGGACCCACAACTTTTTGGGCCAAGCCTTCAGCAATGGCGGTTTTACCTACGCCAGGTTCGCCGATAAGCACCGGGTTGTTTTTGGTACGGCGTGCCAAAATCTGCATGACGCGCATGATTTCGTTTTCGCGACCGATGATGGGGTCGAACTTGTTTTCTTTTGCCAGCGTTGTGAGATTGGTCCCGTACTTATCCAAAGTGGGTTGTTTTCCAGAGCCACCTTTGTTCTGAGTACCTGCTTGCCCAACGTGATTAAAGCTTTGCTCATTTGTGCTTTGGCTATGGGCTTCTTCGGACACGTCATCCGGTGCTTCTTCGCTGTTTTTCGCGACATCACTCAAGGCAGTGAAAAGTTCATCAGGCATGACACCCATTTTGATAAGGATGTTAAGACCGACATTGTCGCCCTCTTGGAGTAGCCCCATGAGTACATGTTCGGGCTCGACTTGCTGTCTACCCATACGTGCCACGATGTGTGCACCTAATTCAATAATTCTTTTACTGCGCGGTGTTACAAGGCGCATCATTTTGGTGAAATCAATTTCTTCCGGCAATTCGCCTGTTTTTTCAGAACCGCCAGCGTTTGCTTCAAGTACGGCAAAAAACTTCTCGTAATCGACTCCACGTGCAGCCAAAATCTCAGCCGCAGCCCCACCTTCTTTGATTATGCCCGCCACCAATTCTTCACTACCGATATAGTTAATGCCTAGCTGGCGACTGCATAGATATGCTTCGTATAAAGCTTGCGCAGATCTGCGTGATACTTTTATATTCATATGTTGTTTTTCCTTTCAATCATTTCTATCAATGTAAAGTGTTTATTGTTGTGTTAATTTTTCTTGTTTCTGGTTTCCAATAGTTTTTCTCGTATCTGCTTCGCTCTCAGTTCATCTCTTTTATCTGAGGACAAAGCTTGACCAGCACACCTTTGCACTTGTGCTCTACCACACGCACTCATGAGTGCCGTCACATCCTCGAGACTTAGGTCTGTGAAGAAGCCTAGTTCAACGCCCCAGCGCAAATCCGACAGCAATTTTTCTGCTTCATCTTGAGAAAGGATACGCGCACTTTCCAGTAGGCCTTTACTTCTAAAAAGCCTATCTTCCATCATGAGGCGCTTGTGTGTAAGCAGTTCCTTGCGTGCATTTTGCTCTAAGTTGATGGTTTGCTCGGTTGCTTTTTTCAGATCTGCTATCAGGTCTTCTTCGCTTAGTCCCAAGGTGATTTGGTTAGAAAGCTGGAATAGATTAAAACTTCCTTTGGTTCCTTCACCCATCGCACCGCGGATTGTCATACCAAGTTGTCCCAATTGGGCTTGTAAATTCTTTATTTGACCCAATTCACTTAATGCTGGCAAATGTAGCATTACCGAAGCTCTCAGTCCTGTCCCTGTATTCGTAGGACAGGCAGTCAAAAATCCTAGTTGCTCCTCATAAGCAATCGGCAGTTTTTCTTCAACAAGCAGTGCTGCTTGCAAAGCCTCTTGATAAGCATTGTCCAAGTCCAAACCCGCACGCATCGCCTGAATACGGATATGGTCTTCTTCTCCCAACATAATGGAAACTGCTTCATCCTTACGAATCAGGGCTTCAACTGGATGGGCTGCATTCATCAGAGCCGGACTTATCAGTCTTTTTTCAACCAAAAGTTCTTGTTCTACTGCAGATAAAGTTGCTAAATCAAGGTTCAAATAGAGCTTATGCATGTGTTCATTTGTGCTATAGAAAGCTTCTTTAATACGATCATTTAACTTGCGTTGATCTTGCAAACCTAATTTATTTGGAAAAGAGGAATCTTTCAGGTTTCGTGCCAGGCGGATACGTGAAGACACGACAACATCTGCTTGCGGTCCGCAAGTTTCATACCAATGTTTCGCAGTCATTCTTTAGTCCTCCTTTTCCTCTTTGTTATTTTCTTCGTTTTCAATATTTTCGGTTTTATCGGTGATGGTCAGGCTAATCTTGTCTTTTGCCATCTTTTTTGCATTTTTTGGAGACGATTCCAACGCCTTTATTTGGTCTCTAATCTGAGCAGCGCGTTCGTAATCCTCATCAGCTACAGCTGCATTCTGTTCCTGTCGCAAAGATTCGATTGTTACTTCTTGAGTTGGCTCGATGTTTTTGATTTTTTTAACAGGTGTTTCAGACGCTTCTATAGTTACTGAATTATCAGTAGTCTCTTTAGTGCTTTCAGACATCGCTAGTTTTCTGCCCACATGTACTTGACCAGCTTGTACTCTTTTAAATATAGACGCAAGTCTAGGTTGGAAAGCCTTGTAGCATTCCGGACAACCGAAAAGTGCGGTTTTCTGAAACTCATGGAAATGCGTTCCACAAGTCGGACATGTATCCGCGCCTACTTCTGTCACGCGCATATTCTGCGGAATTCCAAAAATATTATGGTTCATTGCAGCCGAACTTAAGCCACCAGTGCCCAATGCACCATGCGCAAAAAACTGCTCAAACAAACCACCATTAGGCGTTAAACCCAATAACTGTGCACATTCTGGACACAAGTCTGCTTTCTTTACTGTTCCGTTTATATTATTTTCCAAGTGGATACTCGCTTGGTTTATGTTGCATCTATCGCATAACATGATGCATCACCCCTTTATATTAAGATTAAGAAGTCCTTTAAATAGACTACTAGTTGTTGGTGTTTGCCGTGATGTTGGCTATCGCCGTTGTGTCGGCTTTCGCCGTGACATGAGCTTTCGCCGCTACATCGAGTGCTGCAAAATCATCTGTTTCAGAATTTGCATTCTTACTTTATCTTTGTAAGGATGCTCGATTAATTGCAAACTATGGTCGGAAACTGCGGCTTGCATTATTTTTGCCATACTTTCCTCAATGACTTGATAATCAACAAAGTTCCTTAAAAAGACATATGCCTGATGTTGCGTCAATTCTTCACCCATCGTATTAAGCGCATGCATCACGTACTGCGATGCATTGTCAGTCGTCATCAAACGATGAATACGAATCCAGCCTCCACCGCCTCTTCTACTTTCAACCAGATAGCCTTGCCCATTTGTAAACCTTGTTGATAAAACATAGGTGATTTGTGAGGGCACACAATTCAGTTGCTCGGCCAATTCGCCACGTGTAATTTCCACGCTGCCCTCATTCTCATCAATCATTTCTTTGAGGAGAGCTTCGATTACATCACTTAAACGTGCCATTTTGCACCGCCTTTCTTGCTTTTGACTTTCTTTGACTTTTATTATAAAGGCTCGGTTTTCAATGTCAAGTGTTTTTGGTAGGTTTTTTGGCTAATGTTTTGACTTTCTTTGACTTTTGCGCGATGGGTTTTTGCGGCCTGCCAACTTTTCAGGCTACTGCAGAGAATTAGAGACAAAACGCACCGCCCCCCGACTCCAAGCTCAGTTAGAAACAAAAAACCAATTGGGCAGCCAGCGTAAATACTTTTCAACAAAATTCACATCGACGGGAAGTCCCACCAAAACGGGATAAAAGAGCAGAAACACAAGCAGAACCAACACCGCGTAGACGCTAACACCAATAACAAATTTCCGCCTGCTCACCCTCTTTTTCCATTGCATTAAACTATGCACTATCATCAAAACGACAAATGGCACAGCTGGAAAATAGTGGTAGATAAAGCTAATCCGCGGAACCAAAACCCAGGGTAAATAGCTACTCAAATAAGCGATGATGAGGAAAACCGCAATCTTCCTATCTTCCAAAGAAACCTCCCGCTTCGGTACCGTCGCATCTTCCTGCAAGCTAGGCAGCTGCCCATCACTGCGCCTTCTCAGCATCGCCACATTAGAAAAGAATGCTGGAATGCCTACCCACCAAATGAGCGGATGACCCAGCGCAGTAATCCCAATACGAAGATTCTCGCTCACAACTTCCGCATAATACCAAATCGGTTTGAGCATAATTGGCCACTGCATCCAAGAGGACGAATACGCATGGCTAGCCGTTAACGAGCTGTGGAAATTTAACATGAACGCTTGATTTTCAAGCGTCCTGCTCAGGAGTCCTGAAGAGTGTTCGCCGACAAAAGGCAGGTAAGACAAGACGTATATTAATATTGGCAAAACCACAAAGAAGACGACACAAGCAAGTAAGGTTTTCCATAGTTTTGCCCCAAAGCCGCTTACTATCGCACTGTGCTCAACACCAGCAGAACTCCCGAACGGGTCAGCTTTCGCATACAAATACTCGCGGTAACGACTATAAATACAATAGAAAAATACCAAGGCCAAACCGAAGGCGGAGTAAGCTGCTGACCACTTTGTGGCAAGTGCAAAACCCATAGCCAGACCACTGCCAAGTAGCGGCCAAAGCGTCTTCTTCAAGGGCTGAACATTAAAACTCATCGTGCTGTAGATGTACATGAAATAATACATAAGCAAAACAAAGAAGGTCAGAAACACATCAATTGTGGCGAGCCTCGTCTGGGTGAGATGCATGAAATCAAAGGCGAAAAGAAAAGTCACAAGTGCGGCGGCGGCGGTGTTTTTTGTCATCCTTTTGCCAAAAAGATAAATGAGAGGAAGCATGAAAATGCCGAACAGGACCCCGGTGATGCGCCAGCCGAAAGGGTTCATGCCGAAAAGAGCGATGCCGATGGAGACGAGGGTTTTGCCAAAAGGAGGATGCGTTTTTTCGTGAGTAGGTAGGCCGTGTAGATACTCGTAAGCCGTCCGCGCGTGATAAATTTCGTCGAAATACATGCTGTGGAGGTAGGCATTTGACTGGGGAAAATTACTGGCTTCGTCGAACAGGGCGGCGTATTGGCTTGCGTTTTGTGGCAAAACTATCCCCCCATTCGCATCCTGAAACACAAATTCAAGCACATGAACCGATTTGTCCAGGAGTTTTAGGCGAAGCTGTTTGGCAGGTTCGGCCAAATCGTGTGACTCCCAGGTGAAAACATTTTTCAAATAAAGCTCGCCTGCACTCACCCATTCTTCCTGATCCGAATCACGTTTTTCTATGGCGAAACTTGTTTTGTTTTGTGGCGCAATAAAGTACGTGAGACGGTGCGGTACCTCTGTTTCAGAAAATGTGAAATGAAGCGCTTCGTTTGTAGCCAGTTGCACACCATTTGTCGGGCTAGTGTGACTTCCCAGATTAGGAATGGCAAAAACACTATACAGCAAGGTGATGCCAAGTATTAATATCAGATCTAGCTTGCTGATTTTGCGCGGTTTGTCCATCTCTAAACGCGGCTTCGGTTTGTTAAGCAGCTCTGCTTTAGAATTCATAAGTCTAATTAGATAGCGCATGAATAAGACATAAAACAGCAAACTGCCAGCTGAAATGAGCAGGACGATTGGATCGTCTTTGGCAATTGATCCTGGCGTGTAGAAGTAAAAAACATGAGCTGTATTGTAAAAATGCAGTGTTGCAAAACCTGCAAACAAGCCCCACAGCGCTTTAGAAGGTTGATAAATCAGGACAAAAGTGAGCAACGCAAATAGCGGAAACAAGTAACGCTCATGCATCCGCACCGAGAACATGAACATCGTTAAGACAATAAATGCGCTCAAGATGAAATATTTTGCGGGATTGTTTTTCAAGCGGCGGGCGAAAACAAAAACCAAAGCAACTATAGCCAAGATTACGAGTAAGCCCCAGGTCTTGGTGGAAAAGAACATGAATTTTGTATCTTGCTTCAACCAGTTCATTCCCAACATTGCCCAGAAGTTGTAGGCGTTGACCGAGGCGTAGGGATAGGAACCGAGTGTTGAAACATACTGCGTTATGACTTTGTCCATGCCGAAAGGGAGCGCTACAACTAGCATGCCCAAAATAACAGATAAGCCTGAAAACAAATTATAGAGGAATTTCTTCTTTTCTATTTTTGGCAAAAAGACATGCTCGTATATGCCCAACATAAGAATCGGGGCAAAAATCAAGGTTTGAGGTTTTAGGAGAACACCGATGCCAAAAGCGAGATAGGCGGCCGACATTTTGCCATCATTAAGGAAAAGACAAAGCAGGACAACGCACAAGGTATGGCTAGCATCCACTTGCGCCCAGACAGAAGAATTGAAAATAATCGCAGGAAGGAACAAATAGCTTGACATCAAGGAAAGCGCCTTGACCGGTTTCAGATGCTTTGTGGCGGCTCGAAAAATCAAATAACTAGTGGCCAAATCACACGCAATGGCGGGGAGCTTGAGCAGCAAAATATGGGGAGCGGAGAGATAGTCTATTTGAAGAATAGAGCGCAGAAATCCAATCCAATAAAGCACATACATATATAAGGGTGGATAATCTGAAAAGTACTCTGCAGAATAGAACTGCGCGGGGCCTCCCTTAAACATGCGTTCGGACCAAGCACCAAAACAACAAATATTCACTACGCAACTCCCGCAGAATAGTCATCCCCGAACTCAAG
>CAZNNL010000071.1:0-5076 GCA_964574395.1 uncultured Oscillospiraceae bacterium
GGTTCAAAGCCAACCTACTTTGGTGTGGAAGGTGCCGCAGAACACGCGCATAAGCTCTGGTCCTATCAAGATGCAGTCGATCTCCATCATCATATTCAAGAGCAATTCCGTAAAGCGCGTTTAACCAATGATCCTGATACATACAGACGTTTGCTGACCTTCTATGTTGTTGGTGCTGGCTTTACCGGTGTAGAAATGATTGGTGAACTTGCTGAGTGGGTGCCAATTCTTTGTGAAAAATTCGAGATTCCACGTGAAGACGTTAAGCTTATGAATGTTGACGTGCTGAATCGCGTTGTACCTACCCTATCTGAAAAATCGTCTGTCAAAATTCAACGCAGAATGGAAAAAATGGGGATTTCGGTCTTGCTTGGTTCTGGCGTCTGTAAAATTGCAGAAGACCATATCGAAATTTTAGAAAATAATGTCTGTGTTCGTTACGAGTCTGGTACAACCATTTGGGCAGCAGGTATTGAGGCTTCCGACATTACCGCCCAAGCTGGTGAAAGCTTAGAAAATACGGGACGCGGTCGTATTAAAACGGACAAGTACCTGGTTTCCATTAGTGACCCTAGCGTGTATGTTGCCGGCGACAACGTTTTCTATATTCCCGAAGGTGAAGAACGTCCCATTGCTCAAATGGTTGAAATGGCTGAGCATGCTGCTGATACCGTTTCCCATAACTTAATGGTTGATCTACTAGATCCCTCTACCGCACCTGCTAAATTCAAAGAAAAAGAAGCACTCAATACAGCTGGACATGGTGTCATGGTTTGTGTTGGCGGACGTTGGGGTGCAGCTGAAGTTGGCACAGATAAAAAGAAATTTAGAATGCCCTCATTCATCGCCATGTTCATCAAGCATTTCATCAACATCGTGTATTTTCTCCAGGTTGCTGGTTGGAACAAAATCATGAGCTATTTGCGTCATGAGTTTTTCACCATCCGTAATCGTAGAAGCTTTGTTGGTGGACACTTCTCGAATCGCACACCTTCCTTCGTCTTAGTGCTCTTGCGCATGTGGCTCGGTGCAGTCTGGGTCTTCGAAGGTGTAAAAAAGATTATCGAAGGTTGGTTTGACAACAACATGCTGGCCAACTTCTTTAACGGCGCTAATGCTTGGTACGCCTCCTTGATGCAAGTTGGTGGTGGCAGTGCTGATATCGGTTCATCCGCTTCAGAAACCGTTGCTACGGTTGCCGATGCCGCTTCTTCTGCTTCAGAAACCGTTGCTACAGTTGCCGATGCTGTTTCTTCCGCTTCACAAACCGTTGCGACCACAATCGCTAATGCAGCCGATGCTGTTTCTTCCGCTACAGGGGCTGTTGCCGATGTCGTTTCTTCTGCATCCGATGCGGCTGCACCTGTCACACAAGCAGCTGGTCAAATGCTACTCAATTGGAATTTCGGACTCTTCCGCGTGCTTTTTGCCGTCGGCAAAGATCCTGCACATGCTGCATTAGGTGACTATGCTCTGAAAATTGACGTTCCCTTGATGAACTGGTTCTTGGAGAAATTCATCTTGCCTTCCAACGGCCTATCGATGTTTATGCAAATCTTCATCGTCGTCGCAGAGATTCTCGTGGGTCTAGCGCTCATGGGCGGTTTCCTGACTACACCGGTGGCAGTCGCATCCATTGTTTTGCAAGCCATGTTCTTAATGACCACAGGTCTCTACCTCAACAACATTTGGATGATTTTCGCCTCGATTGCGATGCTCTTCGGTGCTGGTAAAGTCTTCGGTATGGATTACTATCTCCAACCACCCTTGAAACGTGCATGGAAGAAAAACGGCTTCGCCAAGAAATGGTATCTCTATAATGACTAAACCTAAACTGATGGCTTTGGATGCTGCTCTAAAGGCAGCCTCCAGCCTTCTGCAAAAGCAACTAAAAGATGCGCCCGCCCTCATCCGCCCGTACAGTGCATACCTGGCTAATAGCACAGGTAAAGCGATGCGGGCACGTCTTTTGCTGTCTTGCGCAATGGATGATGAAGGCTTGGTATCGGAAGAAGCCATCAAAATGGCTGTTGCGATTGAGCTTTTGCACCTCGCCACACTAGTACATGACGACGTGATGGACACTGCCGACTACAGGCGTGGACAGTTAACGCTGCAGAAAAAATACGGCCAACGCACGGCTGTCATTTGTGGTGACTACTTACTGGCCCAGGCACTGCAGTTAAGCGCCGACGTCGCTTTTTCTTTACACGACCGCGATTTAGACAGCCACTTTATGACCGGCTATGCTAAACGTATCGCGCTTGGCGAACTCTTACAAACCATCAACAATGGAAATTACAAGCTCAGCGTCATGGATTATCTAAGGATTATTTCTGGCAAAACCGCCGCTCTCTTCGAAGCCTCCTGCTATGGTGGCGCACTATTAGCCGCCAATACGGCAAATGCATCAGACCTCAGTACCTATCGCCGCTTTGGGCGCTACTTAGGCATGATTTTTCAGCTTACCGATGATTGCTTGGATTACGAGAGCTCAGAGACTGCAGCAGGCAAAAACGTGCGCTCTGACCTTGAACAAGCCGTGGTAACGCTTCCCTTGGTTTACGCCATGGAAGAGGACCAGTCACTGCAGACTTTAGCTAGTCAAGCACAAGAGATAAAAAACAGCACGTCCATCTACGCGCAAGTCCGCCAAACGGCCGCTTTAGCCAGAACTAGACGTCTGTCAGAAAAATATTTACGCAAAGCCGAAAAAGAACTACAGCGCTTAGCCCTAAAGGATGCCAAATTAAAAATCCTAAGTGAGCTTTTATATCAAGCGAATCGCCAAATACCGGTTCAGGCTGTCAAAGAAGAAAAAATATTCGCATAAATGGAGGTAGTATGAGCTCTATGCCAAAAACCGGCATCGACCTAGATGCAGGCGTTTTAAAGTTTATTGAAATCAAAACTAAATTAACTTCCGTGCTCGTTTTTCTCTACTGCCTTGCTTTCGCATTTCAGCAAAACTGGAGCCTAAAGCTCCTCCCCACCTTAGTTTTCTTCCTCGCAACCCTAGCGATTGATCTCACCACAACCGCCATCAACAATTATCAAGGCTATAAAAAAGAAAACGAAATACTTTCCGTCAAACCCAAAAACGGCAAACGCATCATTTTCTCATTGTTCCTCGTGGCTGGACTCCTCGGCAGCTACTTGATTTACCTGACGAGAGACCCCTTAATCATTATCAGCGGATTGTTTTGTTTTCTCATCGGTTTAACTTACACTACAGGTCCCATACCCATCTCGCATACACCATTTGGTGAAGCATTCTCGGGCATCTTGTACGGTTTCTTTATTCCGTTTATTTTTGCCCTCATTAACCTTCCTAAAAGCTCCTTGGTAGACTTAAGTCTCATCGCGAATCGTGTCACACTCAGTTTTGATGTGCCGAAGATGCTGGCCCTGCTAGCCGTATCTGCTATGCCCGTCGCGTTGGTCGCGAATGTTATGCTAGCCAACAATACCTGCGACCTGGCCAAAGATGAGGCAATTGGCCGCTACACTTTGCCACACTACCTTGGCAAAACCGCCTTGAAACTCTACGCCTTCCTCAATCTGCTTCATTACCCACTCACCATCCTGCTTGTTTTCTATCACGTGTTCGAACCCTGGCAACTCTTACTCTTGTTGACGGCACCCCAAGTCATAAAAAACACACGCACTTTTATCAAAAAACAAGACAAAGCGACGACATTTGGGCTTGCACTTCAGAATTTGATGCTTATCATGGGAGTACTAACCTTAAGTCTGTTCCTTGGCGGCATACTCCGCTATATAATTTGATTGGCAAAAAGAAAGCAGAAACATGAACACAAGTAACCCAAACACCCCCAAACGCAAATTAGCAAAACGCAGCGACATCCTTGTCATCGCAGCACTACTGCTTCTTGCCTTAGGTATCCATTTCTTCTACCAGTCACAATTCAACAAGACCAACTTGGTTGCAGATATTTACTACGAAAATCATCTCATAGACACCATAGAGTTGCGCGAAGGCCAAGCCCGCGAATGGCACTACAACCAACACCCGCCTGTGGTTTTTGCCCTTTACGACGACGGCTCCATCGCTTTCAAATCTTCAGACTGTCCTGATCAGGTTTGTGTAAACTCAGGACACCTCCATAGCGAACACGCTTTTGCAGCCTGCCTCCCCAACCAATTTTTATTGGTATTACGCAGTCCGGATGCCATCGCAACTATCCCCGATAATACGGAGGTGGACATTGTCAACTAATCTCAATAACACTGGCAAAAGCCCCCTCACCGCCAAATCCGACCGCCTTCACCGCCTCATCTACATGGCCCTACTCCTCGCCATGGCGATAGTCTTAAGTTGGTTCGAAGGTCTCCTTCCCCCCATTCCCGCCCCAGTCCCATTGAAGTTCGGACTCTCCAACATCGCCATCATGTACGCCCTCTTTTTCCTCGGCGGCAAAGAAGTGTTCGTCTTAGCTATTTTGAAATCCTTCTTTGTTTTGCTGATGCGTGGACTTCTACCTGCAGGCTTAAGCTTGGCGGGCGGATTGTTGTCCGTGTTATTAATGTATCTCTTGAATCGCTTGTTAAAAGAAAAAGGCAGTTACTTCCTGCTCAGCATCGCAGGTGCAATTGCCCATAACCTAGGGCAGTTCCTAGTGCTATTGATATTTTTTAACGCTCTATCTCTGCTCTGGATATTACCTATTTTGTTGGCGACTGGCATTGGCACAGGAATTATTTCTGCCAGTCTGCTACGTCTACTCATACCTGCCTTAAAGCAACTTCCCAGCTTATCAAAAGATTTTGATGTTTTGGATTAGGGGGGTTGGGATTTTCGTCAGGTCAGCCTTGATATGGTCAAAATCTTCGGTAAAGTCAGGGGAAATCCAGTTTTTTTCGTCCCCCCTTGGATTTACCGTAAATATTGACCACTTTCGCTAGCGGTCAGCCTTGATATGGTCAAAATCTTCGGTAAAGTCAGAGGAAATCCAGTTTTTTTCGTCCCCCCTTGGATTTACCGTAAATATTGACCACTCTCGCTAGCGGTCAGCCTTGATATGGTCAAAATCTTCGGTAAAGTCAGAGGAAATC
>CAZNNL010000071.1:5176-8192 GCA_964574395.1 uncultured Oscillospiraceae bacterium
GAGGAAATCCAGTTTTTTTCGTCCCCCCTTGGATTTACCGTAAATATTGACCACTTTCGCTAGCGGTCAGCCTTGATATGGTCAAAATCTTCGGTAAAGTCAGAGGAAATCCAGTTTTTTTCGTCCCCCCTTGGATTTACCGTAAATATTGACCACTCCAAAAGTTGCCTAGTTGAAAAAACAGACATGAAAAAAGGACGCTTCCGTCCTTCTGTCATTTCACGTTCAATATACTATGTGTTCGGTTAGAGCGGTATTAGACCGATCTGGTAACCGCTCCGGAGCGGAGGCATCTGCTGCACACATGCATGGTTTGAGGGGTACCGTTTAACACAACTTTGACCCTGCGGATGTTGGGTTTCTGCTTGGACAGAGCGCGGCGTGATACCTGTGAACGCGTGATGCTAATCTTTCTACCGAAAGATACATCTTTTGAACAAATTCCACATTTTGCCATGGTCTTCACCTCCTACGCGAATAAAAGCGCGAACACCATGATATAACAGATTGCAATTTTAGGCAAGTTGTTTTTTATCTCACACGTTGGTTCCCCTAGTGAGGCACCATGCCTGATCTACTCCGAAAAGAAATCGCCCCCAAACGGAAGCGACTTCTTTGTTTTCGTATCGTTAACTAGCCTTATGCACTCACCCATGCAAGCGCAAAACTGATGGAAACGCGATTACTTATCTGCCTTGAATGTGAGGAACCAATCCTTCATCTCATAGCCTTCGTCTTTGACCAATTGTTCACGATCCTTGATTGCTCCACATGTGCCCGGAGGTGGCAAGATTACATCTTTACCTGGTTGCCAGTTGGCGGGTAAGGCGACGGATTCAGCTTCGGCTTTTTGCAAACCGATGATAATACGTTTGATTTCTTCGAAGTTTCTGCCTAAAGATGCAGGATAGTAAAGAATCGTCTTGATGATGCCTTCAGGATTGACAAAGAAGACCGCACGGACCGCGTTTGTGTCTGACTCGCCCTGCAACATGCCGTACTTATTGGCCACGTCCATCTTGATGTCGGCAATCAACGGGAATTTAATCTCCGGTTTTTCGATGCCGTCCCAAGTAAAGTTTTGGATTGATTTCAACCACGCCAGGTGGGAATGGATTGAGTCAATTGAAAGGCCGACAAGCTCGGTGTTGAGTGCTTTGAATTCTTCATCCATGCTGGCAAAAGTCATAAACTCTGTTGTACATACTGGCGTAAAGTCCGCAGGATGCGAGAAGAGTATGGCCCATTTGCCCTTGTAATCTTCGGGGAAGTTAATTTGTCCTTGGGTAGTTTGTGCCGTAAAGGACGGGGCTTTTGTTCCGATTAATGGAAAATTAATAGTTTTTTCGACTTGTTCTGACATGTTTTTCCTCCTAAACTGTGACCCTTTCAACGGGTGCTATTTTTCTGTGAACAGTGCTTGCAAACGCCTTTAAGCAACAGTTCTTCTGACTGAATTTGAAATCCTTCGAGATTGAGGTTTCGACCGCAATGTGCAAAGGAAAAGTCGTAGATTATGCCACACTGAATGCAAACAAAATGACCATGTTGATCCAAAATCGCATCGTAGCGAGTCGTCGTGTTCAAGCTCATTAACGTCTTAACAAGCCCTTTTTCACTTAATAGATTCAAAGTATTATAGACCGTTGCTTTGGATAAAGTCGGCACCTCTTGGTGTAGTGCCTGATGTACTTCTTCAGCTGTTGGATGTGCCTTTTGCTTCATGAGGTATTCCAAAATTTTCACTCTTTGAAACGATGCATTGATGCCAGACGTTTCCAGCCTATCGACAATCGCTTTGTACATGTATCGAGCCTCCTTTCCTTGAGATTTCATTTATCTGTTTATTATAATATCCTAATATATATAATAAGTCAATAGTTAGAATGATTCTTAAATAAGAACAAATGTGAAGGGGATATTAAGGCAAAAGAAAGCCCACTGCATAACACAATGGGCTGATAGGTTTTTACTTCACCAGCTTATTATTCAGCTATTGCTTTCTACCCTCATTTATTTCTGCTCGTTTTCGCGTACACAAGAAAAGCAGAAAATTACTCGCCTTTAAACAAAGAGTCGATTACTTCGATGTGGTAAAGTTCTTCTTTTAGTATGAACTCAAAAAACTCTTTCTCGGACTGATTATCACTTTTCTCAATTAGTTCTTTGTAAAGTCTCACGCTATCGGTTTCAGCTTTATGTGCCAGACGATATAACTCTTCGTGATCATCATCTGAAGGAATATATTCATACTCCTTGAGGTAATCAAATACATTTTCACGTGGCTCTATTGCTTCCATGTGTTTGGCATCTCCTGCGTAAGCTCCACGGATACTAATCAGTCGTGCATGCTCGCGCTCATCGTCAGCCAGTCTTTCAATTAAGGCCTTAAGAGAAGCATTTTCAATTTTTTCTGCTAATTCACGATAGAACTTTTCACCATCTAATTCCATTTGTTTGGCAAAATCATATGATTTCATTTTTTATCCTCCGTTGTTGCCTTATATTCTCATTTCGATCGAGTTAATCTTAGATTCGACGATTCTACATTCAACTCGCTTCACTCAAGTATATATTATAGATAGGTTTTGGTCACTTCACACAAGTATCCGCCATTGATCTGTTATCCCTGGTTCATGCAATGGACAAATAGTGCGACTCCCGTAAGATTCAGTTTACGTAAGTCGACTCTTTTGGCCATAGACAGCCAAAAGTGGACAAATAGTGCGACTCCCGTAAGATTCAGTTTACGTAAGTCGACTTTTTTGGCCACACAGAAATCCCAACCACGCAGAAATCCCAACCACGCATAAATCCCAACCACACACAAGCACCAACACCCACTTAACATTCCCCTAACATCTCTTCTCTATAATATTAGACAAGTATTCAGATTAAACCGAGGTGGATTGATGCGCATTTCTTTGTTAAATGAACAAGGTGTCTTAAAAGATAAACAAAGCATGAAGCTCTTGTCGCCGTTTTTCGAGGCACAAGAGATTGAAGAAGATTTGCG
>CAZNNL010000072.1:0-7810 GCA_964574395.1 uncultured Oscillospiraceae bacterium
AATGATTTTTCAGATCCCTTGGGATATGCACGTTGATTATGGATTACTAAAACAGATGATTGACTTTAACATTCGAGATAAAGCGGATTGTAAGACATTTTGGCGTAAAGGATAACTTTACTTTGTTTTGCTATCTCTAAGCCCCCAAACTCACCCCCAGTAGCAAAAAATCCACTGTATCAAGATTATGATTGATGCAGCGTCATTTTTGCTGTTCAAACACCCTTTTAGCAACAAAAAATCCACTGTATCAAGATTGCGTTTGATGCAGCGGATTATTTGTGATAATTCAATAAATTTGTGATAATTCAATAATTATAATAGTCAGGCACGATTCGAAAATCACACCGACTGCGCCAATGGACAGGCTTATTGATGCTTCCTATTGTATACGAAGAGCAATATCAGCAATCCAACTAAGCCAGCCGCTTGAACAGCCAAGCCAGTGTAGCCAACGTTGCGTTGGCCAAGAATAATCATCGCTAAGAAGACAAGTAATAAGGCAACTCCACTAATAGTTTTCCAAAGGTTTTCCATTCTACTCACCTACCCTTTCAAGCCGCCAACGGTCATGCCTTCGAGAATCTTTTTCTGCACTATGATATAGAACAGTAAGACTGGAACCATGACGATAACGAGACCTGCATACATGACTCCTGTCTCTGATTGTGATCTAGAGTCTGCCATCAGGAAACGCACCCCAACAGGGAGAGTTGCATTCTCTTTGTTTAGGAATGTAAACGCTAAAACATATTCATTCCAGAACGAGAGAAATTGGAACATGATGACCGTGATGATGCTGGGTTTTGCCATAGGAAACATGATGCGGACCATGGTCTGCCAGTAGCCACTTCCATCAATCGCAGCCGCTTCTTCATAGTCCTGGGGAATCGTTCTAAAGTAACTGCTCAAGAGGTAAATCGTGAATGGCAAGGATGATGCAGCATAAACGATAGATAAGACGAGTCGATTGTTTAAAAATACTTGCGTTAGATTGAGCGTTTTTTCTAAATTAAAGAACATCAAGAATATGGGCAAAGCTATGTAGTTGATGTTAATGAACAAGCCTGCCATAAACAGTATGTTTAAGAATTTTTGTCCGAAAAACTTGTAGCGCGCCAAAGCGTAAGAGGCTGGCAGAGCAAACAGCAGTAACCAGAACAGGGATGCACCGGTTACGAAAACAGATGAGAACAAATAGTCTTTCATCCGGGCTTTGTTCCATGCTTTCGAGAAGTTTTCCCAAATCATCTTGGCAGGTAAAGCGAAGGGATTGTTGGACATTAATTCCGTTTCTGTTTTCAGACTCGCCATAAAGACCCACGCAATAGGGATTAATATCGATATGGCAAAAAGAATAAGTGCGGCATAAATAAAAATTTTATATGTTTGGAATTTTTTCGTTTGTAACATCTGGCTTACCCCCTAGTATTGCAAGACTTCTCTATCAGTAATGCGATTTACAACAGCCGAGAGCACAAAAGAAAATATAAATATGCTCGAACCTATCGCCATACCGTAGGAGTAATTACCACCAAAGGCTTTACTGTACATGTAGTTAATAGCACTTTCAGTACCCAAAAAGCCTTCTGTTGTTAGCTGAATAAACATAAAGCTTAAATTTATTGTGGATATAATAAAGAATGTTAGTGTCGTTCTAATATTGTTCCATATTAATGGCAAAGTAATCACAAAAAACTGCTGAACATTTCCAGAGCCTTCGAGCGAGGCTGCTTCATATAGTTGTTCTGGAATTGCAGCCATGCTTGACATGTACATTACCATATAATACCCGATGGCCTGCCAGACTAGTGCACCGATAATCGAATAATTAATAATCGAAGGATTGCCAAGCCATTGCTGTTTTAAAGCACCTAAACCAATTACATCTAATACAGAATTCAATAACCCGTTGCCTGGTGCATAAATAGCGCTAAAGACACCGGCGATAACAACCATGCTTAGAATGTTTGGAATGTAAAATACGACGCGAAAAAAGCTCTTAAATTTAAATTGTTCACGCATGAGTACTGCTGCGAACAAGATTGCAAGCACAACTGTAATTAGCGTAACGAGCACTACATAGAGTATCGTGTTTTGAATGGAGCTAATAAAAGTCATGTCTTTGAAGAGAATCTGGAAATTTCTTAATCCTGTGAAACTCTCTTTTGATACGAAACTAGTCTTACTAAATAACGCGGTTCGGAACACCTGAAAAGTTGGATACATGATAAACGCCAAGACCAATAACGTCGCAGGAGTTAAACAAAACAAAAGGAATGGAGTTCTTCCCTTTTTTAGATGCATCTGTAGTTCTCCTCTACACTTTGTGCTGAAAAAGCGGTGGGCTTATCACCCACCGCTTCAGTAGCAGTCACTTTATTATTCTGCAGGATTTTCTCTTAGTTTTGTCCAGAGTTCAATAGCTTCTGTCTGCCATTGATCAACTGTTTTTGTGCCTGTTGCGATTTCATCGATAGGGCCAAAGAGAACGGCTTTGAAGTTAACATCAGGAAGTGCTTCTGTGTTGAATGGAGCAAATGCACCGATAGAAGCTCTTACGCCTGCATCGTAGATGCTGAAGAATTCTTTTTGATATTCGTCAGTCAATAAGCTGCTAACACCTTTTACAGGAACAACGAAACCGTTGTCAACCATGATTTTGGTGCCTTCTTCTGAATAAATGAATTCAAGGAAGAGTTTAGCATCTTCAGGGTTTTTCGCTTGTTTAGGAATCCATGCTTGTTCTGTGAAAGAAGTAGCAACTCTATCTCCGCCTTCAGTGAAAGCAGGCAGAGCCATGAGACCCCAATGGAAGCCTTCAGCAGGTGTGGTTTCGGCCATTTCGCCAACAATCCAGTCACCGTTAGGCATGAAGAGTGCTTTGCCATCAATAACAGCTTGTTGATTGATTTTGAAGCCATCTTTAGCGTTTGCATTAGCAACGGTGTCAGCAAATAGGTAGCCATTATCAGCGCTAACGAGTTTAGCGATGGTATCGAGGACTAATTTACCCTCGGTGGATTCCCATGTGTTTTCACCATACTTGAGTGCTGAGGATAAAAATTCTGAACCACCAGCTTCGTCGAGTAGACCTTGCAATGTGGTGTCAAAGTAGCCTTTGACTGGGTAGGTGAACAATGATGCACCGTCAGCTTTGACTTGATCGCCAACTGCGAACATTTCGTCCCATGTTGTAGGTAGGGCGTATTTTTTACCTTCGCCAACGAGTTCGGTGTTGTAGAAGAAACCAGTTGGTGTGTATTTGATTGGTAAGAGATACTGTTTGCCATCGCCAAAATAGTTACTTACGGAAGTATTGGCAAAAGCAGGATCCATACGGTCAGCAATATTAGCGAAAACATCAGAAATTTCTAAAACTTCGCCAGTGTTTAATTGTGTCTCGGTATAAGCAGAAGGTTGTCCAAGGTTGTAGTAAACGATATCGGAGTAATCACCCATAGCGTTTTCTTTGTTTAGAACTTGATCTAGTTCTTTTTCGAAACGGAGCTGCACGTCAACGTCAGGATTCGCTGTTTCAAAAGCTGTTTCTAGAAGCTTAAAGGCTTCTTCACCGTTACCGCCTGAAAATGAATCAATTTTCAGTACACGTTTTTCACCCTCAGTTGCAACTTCTGTTGCAGCTTCAGTTGTTTCTTTGGCCTCCTCTGATGTTTCGGCAGCTGCTGTAGTCGTAGTCCCCCCTCGGTTTCTCCGGCTGTAGTTGTTGTTGCAGCTTGGCCACAGGCGGCTAAACCAAGGCTAAGAACAAGCATTAAACTCAATAGTTTTTTCTTCATACTTCCTCCAATGATTTAATTAAAATTTTGCATTCTAGCGTTTACGCTACCTCTGCTTTATTACATAAACTTCTTGAGACTAGGTCTATTGCTTATGTAAATTTTAGGTAAAGTATAGCACCGTTACTATGCTTAAATTATTCATATCTTGCGGTAATGTTGGGATATATTGGCAGTTCTAAATACATCACACTAAAATAATTTTGCTAATTATTATGGCAAAACGTCAACAATATCTGCGCTTTTTACCAAAGCACCATCCTTGACAAAACCTTCCGGTCTGCCCTTCAATTCATTAATTAAAGTTTTTCTTAAAAATGCTATGCGGTCTTGATAGACAGGCGATTTAATCTCATTCATTAATTCATTAGGATCATTCTTCAACACAAAATACTGTTCTTCTTCCGTTTCGCTATACCAGATGTATTTGTCTTCTTTAGTCACAATAAACTGATTCGAAGCTGAATAAGCAAAAGCATGTTCACCATGAATAAAATCGTGAGTTCTTGCGTCACCTAACAATATTTCGTCCTTCAGAGAAATGCCATCCATATCATTGGGTTCTTCTGCTTTGGCAAAATCGAGCAAAGTTGGCATAAGATCCGCTAGTGAAACGAGCGACTCACTCATTATTGGTGCAGACTTAGCAATATTTTTTCCAAGCTTAAACATGAGTGGAATACGCACACTCCCTTGATACGGAAAAGCTTTACGATATAAATGATGATCAAAAAGCAACTCACCATGATCACTAACAAATACAATCAGAGTATCTTCGAAACTACCATCTTCTTCTAAAGCCATAAGCAAGCGACCAATCTGGCTATCCACGTGTGTGATATTGGCATAGTAGCCTTTCATAGCCAAATCCATAGATTCTGCGTGATGCGTTCCAAACACAGAGTCTTTGATAAAACTATATTTTTCTGTATTTTCAGACGACTCCCAGCTTCCAACAAATGGTGGGCGCAATTGTTTGTCTTTGTAAATTGCCTGATAAGCAGCTGGTGCATCGAAGGGTTGATGCGGTCTAACATAGCTTGCCATTAAAAAGAAAGGCTTTTCTCTGTTTCTAAGAAGCGAATCGATTCAGTAGTGCACCAATTGGACGGATGCAGTTCTTCTTCGTACGGCCAAGGATAGGCTATGCGTGAATTGGGGTCGATGCCTGTTTCTGTGATATCAGCTGATTGACCCTTCTTATCTTTCAAAAAGTAGATGTAATCATCATGTGTTAATTGATTTAGGTAATAAGGTTCCGTCTTTCTGCGATAGTAGCCTAGGTAACCATCATGTAATTTTACATTCTGGAAACCACAGTTGTTTCTTGGGGGGTGGACATGCATTTTGCCAACACATTGTGTTTGATAACCCGCCTGACTTAAGCGTTCCGCTAGCATATCTTTATATTCCCAGCTTACACCGTCTTGGTATCCGACACGTTTATTATGTTTCGCATATTTTCCGGTAAACATCATTGCTCTTGCTGGAATACAGCTTGGCACAGGACTATAGGCATGTTTAAAATACACCGATGTGGCTGCTAAACTGTCTAGATTGGGACTAAGTACATCTGGATGCCCTTCGAAGGAAAGACAGTCACCTCTGAATTGATCGCATACGATGAGTAAAATGTTTGGACGTTTCATGCTCAACTCCTGTTTAGTTTTCTTGCGTCATATAAAAAATATAGTATCATATAACTATACGACAAAGAGGAGACTGGCGAAAGCGGAGATTTAAGGCAGACTTAACTATGAGTTATAAACGATTTGTTTTTGAAGACAAAAACAATTTATCTGCAGCCAGACCGATGGGTAAACTTCTCTACCTGACGGATGCAGAATATGAAAGCGATTGGCAGAGTTATATTCATTCTCACGCCTTTGCAGAGCTTTTTTATGTGAGGAGCGGTAGCGGTTCTTTTCTAATTGATCGCGAATTATTTCCTGTGGCAAAAGGCGACTTGCTCTTGATTAACGCACATGTGCCTCACACAGAACAAAGCGATGGTAATACGCCCCTGCGCTACTTTGTTATGGGCATTAATGAAATAGCATTTGAAGCACCAAACGAAGCACATTATAATAGTGAGCCTTGTAGTTTTTTGAAACTGAGTAAACAAGACACGGTGCACAAGCTCCTAAATATGATGATTCTGGAAGCGAGTGAAGAAAAACCGCATTTTAATGAGTTTTGCCAAGCCCTTTATGAGCAACTCATGATAACTACAATCCGCGACAACAATATAGACATTGTTTTTACCGAAATGGTAACAGGTTCTTCGACCTCTGCTAGTTTAAAAGCATATCTGGAAAAAAACTTCCACCTCGAACTATCACTTGATCAGCTAGCCGCTCGCCTTCATATCAACAAATATCATATGGTTCATCGTTTCACGAGCGAGTATGGTATGGCACCAATACAATACCTCATTAGTTTACGCATAAAAGAAGCCAAGAATCTCTTGGCTAACTCGGATTATTCCATCTCTCAAATTTCTAAAATGATTGGATTCTCATCACTCAGCTACTTTGGTCAAAGCTTTAAACGCTTTACTGGCAGTAGTGCAGGAGAATATCGTAAGAAAAGCAAATGATTTCCCTTAGACGTTGATTAGGCCCTCATGCAGTTTTTCGATAAGTTCTGCATCGGCTGGGCAAAATTCAAAGTCATGAATCTCCTCGATTCTAATCCAGCGCACACTTTCATGCTCTAGAGCTTGAGGCTCCATGCCATTTTTCACGGTACAGGAAAAGAAGTGCAGCTCAACATGAATATCAGTATAAACATGTTCAGTGACGTAAACTTCAGGGCCAACGTCTAAATCGATGGCTAGTTCTTCTTTGCATTCGCGCTTAAGGCAGTTTACCAGAGACTCTCCTTCTTCTGTTTTACCACCTGGAAATTCATATAGAAAGGCACAGGAGCCGCCAGCACCACGCTGACAGATTAAGATTTCACCTTGATTGTTTTTGATGATAGCTGCGGCGACGCTTCGTTTTGCCGACATAATGCTTCCTCCTGCTCTGCTGTTAAAGTTCTAAGCCTCAGAATATGGATAGTCACGCCTGTCGCAATAGTGGTCAGAATTATATAAACAAGCGTTTTATTAACCAAATACATTGACAAGATAACGCCAGTCCACAAGATGATCAAAGCAAAGATTTTCGAACGCTTGTCAACTGCTTTGTAAATCAGGTAATTGCGTATGTAACGCCCTAAGATGCGATGGTTAATCAGCCAATGGTAGAGGCGCTCCGAGCTGCGTAAGAAGCAATAGGATGCAAGAAGCAATAAAGGTGTTGTTGGCAAAATCGGCACAACTATCCCGATGCTCGCCAAAACCAAGAGGACAACTCCCGCAGTTAAATATAATGCTTTCTTAATGCTCTGTTTCACAATTTCCTCTTTGCATATGTTTGGTTATATGGGGAAAGACCTGGGTGACAGGTCTTTCCGTTATCGTTTTGCCAAAAAGACAATTAGATTATATCAGTTATATCCAAACCACAAGCAAGAGCTACGCCTTTACCATATTCCGGGTCTGCTTTGTAACAATTCAAGATATGGCGTTGTTTAATCATTTCGGGCACGCCTTCCATGTTGCGCGCGGTGTTTTCAAACAAGAGCTGCTTTTTCTCGGGCGTCATCAGGTTGAAGAGCTTGCCAGGCTGTGTGTAATAGTCCGAATCGTCTGCGCGGAAGTCATAACGATAAATGTCGCCGTTGACCTTCTCGACCGGATCGGTGTACTCAGGCTGCTCTTGCCACTCGCCGTAGCTATTGGGTTCGTAGTGGAGCAAACCACCTTGGTTGCCATCAACGCGCATTTGACCATCGCGATGATAGGAGTGCGTTGGATTCTTTGGTTGATTGACTGGAATTTGGTGATGGTTGACACCTAAACGATAGCGCTGTGCATCGCCGTAGGAAAAGAGGCGACCTTGCAGCATACGGTCAGGAGAGAAACTGATTCCAGGGACGACGTTAGCTGGGTTAAATGCTGC
>CAZNNL010000073.1:0-6423 GCA_964574395.1 uncultured Oscillospiraceae bacterium
CTTGGGCGGTAATGCAGCCGCTTGGGGACAAAAATTACGCGGCATCAAGCGAACACCTGGCGAACTGCGCCTACGGTTTGATGCGCTGGCTTTTTTGTCCGCACCCACTAGCCACAGCTACCCGAGAGCGTCAAAACTGTCCACCCCTTACCAAACTATCAAAGGTAGGCAAGCTTAAAAACTCAATTTGCTGTACAATTATCAATTAGAAGAAAAGGTAGCCTGTACAAACATAGCTGCCACAACTGTCAGCGATGAGAGAAACGGATTACAAGATGAAAAAAGTATTAGTAGTATTTGGAACCAGGCCTGAGGCCATCAAGATGTGCCCGCTTGTAAAGGTACTGAAAAATGAGACGAAGTTTGAAACAATTGTTTGCGTAACTGGTCAACATCGTGAGATGTTGAAGCAGGTGCTCGATGCGTTTAACGTGATTCCTGATTATGATCTCGACATCATGAAGGACAAACAGGACCTTTTCGATATTACTTCAAATATCTTGCTAAATATTAAAGCCGTGCTAGATGAAGTAAAACCTGATATCTGTCTTGTGCATGGGGACACTTCGACGACTTTTGTTAGTGCCCTTGCTTGCTTCTATAAACAAGTCCCAGTGGGTCATGTGGAGGCGGGGCTCAGAACCTACAATATTCATTCGCCGTTTCCGGAGGAGTTTAATAGGCAGGCGGTGTCTCTCTTAGCAGCGCTTAATTTTGCCCCCACGGAACAAGCGAAACAGAACCTAATTGATGAAAAGCATGACCCTAAAACCATCCATGTCACTGGAAACACAGCCATCGATGCGCTGAAGACAACGGTGAAAACCGACTACAACCACCCGCTGCTGGACTGGGCAAAGGATTCTAGACTTGTCTTAATTACGGCGCACAGGCGTGAGAACTTGGGTCAGCCGATGCATAACATGTTCAAAGCAATTCGCCAAATTATTGATGAGGAGCCAGATGTTAAGGTGGTTTATCCTATCCATATGAATCCGGTGGTGCGAGAGACGGCGGCGCAGTATTTTGCCGATTCTGATCGAGTGCGTTTGGTTGAACCTTTGGATGTTTTGGATTTTCATAATATAATGGCGCAGTCAGAGATGATTTTGACCGATAGTGGGGGCATCCAGGAGGAAGCGCCTTCGCTGGGTAAGCCGGTACTGGTGATGCGTGACACGACAGAACGTCCTGAAGGTGTCGCGGCGGGTACCCTGAAGCTGGTCGGTACGGATGCGCAGGTGATATATGAAAACTTCAAGATCCTGCTGAACGATAAGCCGACTTATGAGGCGATGAGTCAGGCGAACAACCCGTATGGCGACGGACACGCTAGTGAGCGCATTAGGGATGCGATCATGGATTACTTATTTAAGTAGTTGCTTTCACGAGCAAGCTTAAGAATGGAGCATTGTGCCACGTTTTAAAGTAAGAGATTTTAGAAATGGTATCAACCTCTTTATGAAATTGCTGATTTTCGCTATGACAATCGGGACTTTCATTGGGATGGTTGTGTACTTTTATCATGGGGATATATTGGTTCGGAGGGGGTATTATATTTTAGCCGCTATATATTCCTTCGTATTCCTTATTGTGGCCATCAGCTTCGAAGCCTTTAGAATAGGGAT
Organism: uncultured Oscillospiraceae bacterium; assembly: GCA_964574395.1. GTDB lineage: Bacteria > Bacillota > Clostridia > Saccharofermentanales > Fastidiosipilaceae > JAXGQD01. The sequence goes on from CAZNNL010000073.1 coordinate 1,629, forward strand.
TCACCGCGGAAGGCGTCTCTTTTTCTATTACCTCATCGCCATTATTCTGACGAATATTGTAAATTATTTTATTTTATCTTTAGTGGCAAAAACAAGGCTCGCCCTCTATCCCTTCGCCATGGTCACCACCATTCAAGCCGTCCTCGGGCTGATTATGTATTTTCTAGCGGTGCGCATTTACCTCATCAATTATCCTGCGCGCGATTGTCTGGTTATCCATTCTGAAGCGCATTGGGAGAAGGCTGTTGCTAGGAAGTTTGCGAGTTTTGAGAGGCGTTATTCGATTACTGAAGTTTGTAACCAGAGTCATGGCTATGAAGCGTTAGCGGAAGCGATTCTGCGTCATGATACGATTATATTGGGTTTGGTGAACTTGGAGTTGCGGCAGAAGTTGATGGCTTTTTGTTTTGTGCATCAGAAGCGCTTGTTTGTTTTGCCAAGCTCAGAAGACATCATGGTGAATAGTGCCGTGGCGGTACAAATCAACGATTCGCTTGTCTATCTGTGTAAGAATAAGCCTTTGCATCTGGAGCAGCTGATTATCAAGCGTTTGATTGATATGGTGGTTTCTGCTGTGATTCTGCTTATTACGTTGCCGCTGACGGTGCCGGCTGCCATTGCCATTAAACTCCACGATGGTGGACCGATTTTCTTTAAACAAGAGCGGTATACGCGCAATGGACGGATTTTTACGTTGATTAAGTTTCGCAGCATGGTGACGGATGCCGAGAAGAATGGGGCGCAGTTTACGGTATCTGGTGATGAGCGGATTACGCCGATTGGGCGTCTGATTCGCAAAACCCGCATCGACGAAATTCCCCAAATTTACAACGTCTTCAAAGGTGACATGTCCCTGGTTGGACCGCGCGCTGAACGGGTTGAGACGACGGATATGTATACGGAGATGCTGCCGGATTTTGCTTATCGCTTACAAGTTAAGGCGGGGATTACGGGCTATGCGCAGATATTTGGTAAATACAACACCTCGTTTGAGGACAAGGCGCGCATGGATCTTTACTATGTTGAGGAATGCTCGATTATGATGGACCTCAAGTTGCTTCTGGCCACGATTCGGGTAGTTTTCTCAAGTGAGAGCACTGAGGGCTTTGACGAGGCCGGGCTGGACCATTTGGTTGAAAAGCTTGCGCCGCAGGAGAAGGCGGCAGAAGATGAGGCCTTGCCTCATGATTAAGCATTTTTCCAGAATTCTCGTCTGTTTACGTAATACATATGCTGGTTCACGCTCGGAATTCTATGCGCATATTTCTAAGCAATTGGAAGAGAAGCGTGGAGGGCTAATCGTGACCGCGAACCCTGAGACACTCGCACAAGCTGAACGCGAAGACTATCTGCACATTTTAGAGGACCCGCGCACGCAGCTTGTAGCTGATGGTATAGGTTTGATTAAGATGGCTCAGACTGCAGGCATATCGATTCCTGAGCGGCTTGCCGGAGTCGAGTTAATGGATACGCTACTGACGCATGCTAATCAGACTGGCCTATCCGTCGCGTTTTTAGGCGCTTCTCAAGAGGTACTGACTGCGCTTATAGAAAAGCTGCACAAGGAGAAACCCGACTTGAATGTTGTTTTTTCAGAACATGGTTATCAACCGGATAAGGACGTTTTGATGGCGCAAGTCGCGGCCGCTGCACCAGCGCTGCTCTTTGTCGCTTTGGGCATTCCCACGCAGGAGGAACTGATTTATCGCCATTTGGATGATCTTCCCCACACGATTTGCATAGGTGTGGGCGGAAGTTTCGACGTTTTGAGTGGCAAAAAAAGACGCGCCCCTCGCTTCTTCATCCGCACAAACACCGAATGGCTCTACCGTATTTTAAGAGAACCTAAACGTCTGAAACGATTCTTTCAAAATAACATTCTCTTTTACAGACGCTGGAAACGCGCTTGTCGCGATTTGTAAGGCCAGGTTTAGATGCAATGAAAATTAGTATTTTTCTTTTACACCTAGCACATGGCGGCGTCGAAAAAGCCAGCACTGAGTTGTCCAATGCGTTGATTAAACGCGGACACCAAGTTAAGTTATACGTCAGCTACAATTTAGGTGAGCCTGTTTACGTTCTGGATTCAAAGGTGGAAGTAGAATATTTGACAGTTTGTCGCCCGAATCGCGCAGAGTTTAAGGAGGCCTTGCGTGCTAAAAATCCGTTACGAATCCTACGCGAAGCCGTGTCTGCAGTACGCACGTTAAGTGCTAAAAAGACGAGTCTGAACAAAGCCTTACGCCAGCTAACAGACGGCGTTGTAATATGTACACGCCATGAGCAAAACCTCGAACTCGCTAAGCTAAAAACCCCTGGATTATTCAAAATCGCTTGGCTACACCATGACATCGAACCAGAATCAAAGCGTTACAATCAAATCATGCGGTCGTATAGTGGTGTTGATGTCGTCACAACATTGACGGATGAATTGCGCCTTGAATTAGAAGAAGGCTACGCAAAACACGCTTCGGATCTTCCTAAAAAATCTAGAATCAAGCACGATTTGTCGGCCCCCCAATTTGTCTGGATGCCCAATTTTCTTGAAGATAAAATTTTCTCCCAAGCTGCTTTGGACCCTATTAATTCAGTCGCAAAATCACAAGGTGGAAAGCTCATTTCAGTCAGTCGCTTCGAACATGAAAAAGGTATCGATCGCCTTGTGGAAATTTGGGCTACTTTGGCCAAGGATTATCCAGACTGGTCTTTGGAGCTAATTGGTGATGGCAGCCAGATGGAAGCGATCAAAGCTTTGGCTAGTCAGCACAATCTTTCGAATCAATTGCAGTTGACAGGTATGTTACCCTATGAGGATGTTTTGGCACATTTGCAGGCAGCGGACATCTATGTCATGCCCTCACGTTCGGAAGGTTTTGGCCTGGTCCTCTTGGAGGCGGCGGTGATGGGCTTGCCCCTGCTAGCCTTTGATGTGCGTTCCGGTCCGCGGAGTATTATTCGGCAGGGGGTGAACGGTTTTTTGGTGGAAGACGGGGACGGGCTTGGTTTTGCCAATACATGTCGTAACTTGATGGATGACGAGGACTTGCGAAAGAAGATGGGTGAAAAGGCGCGGCTGATGGCGCAGACTTTTTCGGAGACGGAAATTATGAAACGCTGGGATGCGGTTTTGGAGCAGGCGCAGGAGCCGATTCCTAAGAAAATTCACTATGTTTGGGTCGGTGGGGCTCCTAAGAGTAAGCTAATTGCGCGTTGTATAAGGTCTTGGCAAAACCACCTCAGCACCTACGAAATCATCGAATGGAACGAATCCAATTTTGACATCGACGCGCACCCGTACGTTAAAGAAGCGTATCGGCGCAAAAAATGGGCTTTCGTCAGCGACTACATTCGCGCTTGGGCCCTCTACCACGAAGGTGGCATTTATCTTGACACCGACAATGTGGTGCTGGCTCCCTTGGACAGTTTTCGTCGCCACCGTGCGTTTGTGGGTTTCGAGCGACCCGATTATCCTTTTACGGCCTGTTTTGGTTGCGAAAAGGGACATCCCTTGGTGAAGGACATCATGGATTTTTACGATAATCAGGCTTTCGAATTGGATGAGGAGAATCCTTTGCCGTTCAATAATACGATTTCTGTGTCAAATTTATTGATGGAAAAATACGGTGCGCTGGGCAACAATCAAAGACAGGATTTGGCCGAAGGTATCGCACTTTACCCCGATACGGTGCTTTGCAACCCCGACCGCGCGTCCCGCGTTATCCACGTTTTTACAGGTACATGGCTTGGCAAAAAATCCCGCCTCCGCCAGCTCGTTACCGGACTCAAATCATACGTAAACACTCCGTGGAGGGCCGCTCTCTATGCCTCGCTTTTTAGGAGAAAAGATGGGGCAGAGCAAGGGCTCAATTCTAGTAAATAAGATGGGAATTTTCGTGACTAATTCAAGTGATACTTTAAACAAAGCGGGTAGCCCACGCTGGCTCATCCAGGCTGTCCTCTGTTTTATTGCAATCCAACCTTTAATAGATAATTTTTATTTGTTCAATGCCGGTGCACCCTCGCTTGGGGGAATTATGCTGCCTACCTTATTCCGCTATGCTGGCGTGTCTATTTTGTTTGGCGTAGTTATTCTGGATAGAAAGGTGCGTGCGAAGTCTCGCTTCTTGTGGGTGTTTCTTGGACTTTCACTTCTGTTTTTAGTTGCACATGTGGCAGTAAATCGCTCGTTTACGACTTTTCTGCCTGCTGACCCTTATAGCATGACTAGTGAAATTGCTTATGTGATTCGACTTGTAATGCCATTCGTATTTTTCTTTGTGTGCTTCCATCTGGATATTACGCGCAAGGAGTTGGTGCGTGTGGTGCAGGTGGTGGTCCTTGTAACTTTGGTCATGGTGATTGTTTCGAATCTGACTTTGACGAGTTTGGGTTCGTACTCGAACAAGGTGATTAGAGGGAATATTTTTTCGTGGTTTGGCGAGCAGTATATTAAGTATTCAGATTTGGCTTCGAAGGGGTGGTTTAATTTTGCCAATCAATTATCAGCCTATTTGATGATGCTTCTGCCTCTTATTGTTTATTCTGCAGTTGAGGAACGAAGTAAGTTGTCGCTCGTGCTGCTGCTTTTTTCAGCGCCTGCGATGCTGATGGTTGGGACGAAAGTGGCTTTTTATGGCGTGCTACTTATTCTGTTGCTGGCTTTTGGATTGTATTTGTTTGTTTTGGCGCGGGATAGAAAACATGTGGTTTTTCATGTTTGTGCGCTTGTCTTGCTACTTGTCTTGCTGCTTGGGGTGTGGAAAAGTATGCCATACACGCCGGCGATTAAGCGTGG
>CAZNNL010000073.1:6523-7785 GCA_964574395.1 uncultured Oscillospiraceae bacterium
CTGGGAAACAGCCGGATTCAGGCGGTTTTCAATATTGAGCGAGATTACGTGAATCAGTATTATGCCGTCGGTGTGCTTGGGGTACTGCTGTTTCTGAGCGTATATCCATTGTGGGCTGCGCTGGCGGGCCTGTGGGTGCTGCGACGTCTGAAGGAACGGCTGACGATTTTTAATCTGATGTGTATCGCGACGCTGGGGATTCCGGTTTTGGTGTCTGTGGCCAGCGGAAACACGATTGACAGTTTGCTGATCACTTTGACAACGGCTTTTGTTGCTGGCGTCTGGTGGCGGGGTGCCGTGTCAAATTAGTCGCAAATTTGGCATGGGGGCAAAATCCAAAAACTAGTCCGCTAACACTTCTACCCGAACATACTGATCAAGTCCCAGATAGAGTAGATAATGGCGAATCTCGTCCGCATCTGCGGCTAGGCATGTCAGCACTTCTGCACCTTGCGCTAGAATCTCAAGAACGGAAAGATGCTCCTTGTTAAGCCTTCCTTCAATGCACGCCCTGTTGTAACTGCGCATTTGGTTACAACGCGGGGCTTTGAAAGCTGCTGAGAGCGGCGGGATGTTGGCGATGTCAGCATTTTTTCCTGTGTCACGTAAACTAAAGAAATGAAGGATTGTGGCAAAAGGCGCCATCCCACTCAGTTCTGGATCAGAAGCTTTTTCGAAAACCAGCTTGAGGATGGGGGTGAGGGGATTTTGCCGAACACTTTTATAAAAAGGACGATAAGCAAAGTCTTTTTTTAGTTTGTTCAGTAGGCGATAGAGCGTGAATTGCAGGCGGTAAGCGGGGATATGCATGCCGGAAGCAAGTTTCAGGAGACAGCGCAATTCGCCGGAGAGCACATTGGCCGCACCGAGCTTGCTCTTGGCGTAGTTTTCGTCGTGAATATGGTAGCGGAGCAGCGGAAAATCCATGTTGTAAATCCTGAGCGCGTGGGCTGCGCCGTCGTCTGAAAAGCGCATCCAATAGGGCATATTCTGACTGAGATAGGTCTCGGAAATGTGCTGCTCGAAAGCCTGACGTTCGAAAAAAGCGACATCCATATAGATGTTGCGGCCAAGCCAAAGATAAGTGAGGGCAAGCGCCTGTTGTTCCGGCAAAATCGGCCTCGTCTTCACCTCGCGCGTCGCTTGTGATTTGACATTTACCTCTAAGCGCGAACCCGTGTAGGCATCGTAGCCAGGGTGTTTTGCTTCCGTTTCAAGAAAACGCTCCAAACTTTTTTCGTCATATAAAAGATCGTCGGAAT
>CAZNNL010000074.1:0-3142 GCA_964574395.1 uncultured Oscillospiraceae bacterium
TGGTTTGGTTTAGGTGAGATGACAAAGTATTTTCTCATATTTTTAGCAGCTTTTGCCAACGTCACAATGAACGCCTATACAGGCGCTAGGTCAGTCGATCCAGAACTGGTCGGCGCAGCTAGGATGCTTGGTGCAAGCGATAACCAGATCTTTAGAACAATAACCATCCCTGCATCTGTTCCTCATATTTTCGCAGGCATGCAAATTGCATTATCTTCAAGTTGGGCAACTGTTGTAGCCGCTGAAATGGTTCGATCTTCTGAAGGAATTGGTTGGATGATTGTCAGTGGTATGGAAATAAACAACATGACACAAATACTTGCAGGAATAGTTGCAATAGGAATTGTTGGCTATGTTTTAGCAACATTTATGAGATTTCTAGAAAGGAAGCTACTAGTATGGAACGAACGGGGGGCATAGATATAGTCCTAGAAGCAAGGGACATCACCAAGACCTTTGTGACTGAAAGAGACACAAATCACGTAGTAGATAAATTTGATATTGAAGTACAAAAAAATGAGTTCGTTGTTTTATTCGGGCCAGGCCAATGTGGTAAAACAACACTTTTAAAAATTCTTGCCGGTCTTGAGCCTCCAACAGGTGGTGAGATATTGCTTAACGGACAAGTCGTTAAAGATCCAGGGCCAGCTCGAGGTTTCATATTTCAAACATTAGCAGTATTCCCATGGCTTACTGTAATGGGCAATGTTGAATATGGCCCCAAAATGCAGGGTATGAACAAGAAGGAACGTCAAGGAAAAGCACAACATTATATCAACTTAGTTGGCTTGAACGGCTTCGAGAACCACTACCCTGTTAAGTTGTCTGGTGGTATGAAGCAGCGTGTAGGAATAGCACGCGCATATTGTAACGAACCTGATGTTTTGCTTATGGATGAACCATTTGGGGCTCTTGACGCACAAACGCGTTACCTCATGCAAGAAGAAATTACTCGTATCTGGCAAGCAGAAAAACGCACAGTGCTCTTTGTTACAAACAATATTGAAGAGGCAGTATATCTAGCCGACCGAATAGTTTTACTACACAATTGTCCAACAAAAATTGCTAACGAATACAATATTGATTTACAAAGACCTAGAAGCTATGTTGATCCCCGCTTTCTTGCACTGAGACAAGAGATTACAGAAGTAATGGACAAGACCTTATGATGGAGGGCAGTATGACCGATAATAAAGTAAAATTACAAGTTCTGAACTTAACAAAGCGATTTGGTGATTTATTAGTACTGGATGATGTAACCTTCTACGTTCGCTCTGGTGAATTTGTATGTATTGTAGGCCCTACAGGCTGTGGCAAAACAACATTCCTGAACAGCATCACGAAGCTATACACCCCCAGTTCCGGAGAAATCTTACTAGATGGAGAGCCTGTTGATCCCGCAAAACACAAAATAGCATATATCTTCCAAGAAGAGTCTACAATGGACTGGCTCACAGTGGCACAGAACGTTGAGTTTGGACTCAAAATTAGAAAGATGCCTGAGAAACTTAGAAAAGAAAAAGTTGCCGAATACTTAGAAATAGTTGGCTTGCAAGATTTCCATGATTACTATCCAAGAGAACTCTCTTCAAGTATGCTTCAGCGTGTTTCAATTGCACGTGCGTTTGTAACTGAGCCTGATTTATTGCTGATGGATGAACCATACGGACAATTAGACATAGAATTAAGATTTAAACTAGAAGACGAACTTATTAAGCTTTGGAAGAAAACAGGAACTACAGTTCTATTTATTACCCACAATATTGAAGAAGCGGTTTATTTAGGCGAGAATATTATGATTCTTACCAACAAGCCTGCCAAAATAAAAGAGAAACTACCTGTCCATCTCGAACATCCTCGCAATATTGCTGATCCTGAATTTGTAAATATACGTAATAGAGTAACTGAACTTATACGTTGGTGGTGAGGTAGCTACTGTGAAAACTATACTTATATTACTAGATAGTCTAAATAGAAGGTATTTACCAGCGTACGGAAACACATGGGTCAAAGCACCTAACATCGATAGACTAGCAGAGAAATCTTGTGTTTTTGATAATCACTGGACAGCTTCCGCTCCATGTATGCCTGCCAGGCACGATATTTTCACTGGCAGAGTGGAGTTTCTAGAGCGCAGTTGGTCTGGAATCCAGCCTTATGACCGTACATTCCCACAATTAATGAAGGAATATAATGGTTATTGTCACATGGTTACTGACCACTATCACTTCTTTCATATCGGTGGTGAAAATTACCACTCAACTTTTGACACTTGGGAATTTATCCGAGGTCAAGAATATGATGTTTATCGTACACCACCTATTAATACAGAATCAGTTGATTACTATGGTCAATACAGTAAGCAATATCAAGCAAATCGTTCGAGCTTTGGCACAGAAAAAAATTTTCCCACGCCATTAACATTGCAAAAGTCAGCAGAATGGATCCGTAGTAATCATGCTAAAGATAACTGGTTTTTATATATCGACGCCTTCGATCCTCATGAACCTTTTGATGTACCCGATGATTTTGATATTACATATGGCGACCAATATAACGAAAAACATTTCAATTGGCCTGAATACAAAGTCGTTGATGTGCCTGACGATGCGCTAGAACATATTCGAAAACAGTATGCTAAGACACTCAGTTTAGCAGATCGTTGGCTTGGAAAAATATTTGACTGTCTTGATGAACTCGATCTGTGGGACGAAGTAAACGTAGTATTAACAACCGATCATGGTTATCTACTTGGTGAGCACGGTTATTTTGCCAAGAATTATCCACCGGCATACAACGAGCTTTATCATATCCCTTTGTTAATACACTTAGCAGGCATGAATGAAACATCACGTTGTGAAGCAATAACGCAAACGGTGGACCTTTTTCCAACATTAATGGAGTTGCACAGAATACCTGTCGAGGTTTTACCTTACAAGCTACACGGAAAATCCATAATACCGTTACTGGAGGGCAGTGAAGATAAAATACGAGATTATGCGCTATATGGAATTTTTGGGAAACAAGTCAACATATATGATGGCCAATACACCTATTTTAGAGCAGCGGCCCATGAAAACAACATGCCACTAAACCTTTATATCGCTTTGCCTACTGCTATTTTTCATTATTGGGATGAGCA
>CAZNNL010000074.1:3242-7592 GCA_964574395.1 uncultured Oscillospiraceae bacterium
AAAATAATGAAAACAGTCTTCATACTCGCAGATTCTACCAATAGACGCTTCCTTAATTGTTATGGAGCTAGCTCTCCTGCAATCACACCAGCCTTAGATCGCTTGGCGGAAAGAGGACTCGTCTTTGATCAACATTGGTGCGGTTCTGCGCCTTGTATGCCGGCGAGAAGAGACTTGATGACCGGAAGACTTGGCTTCCTCGAAAAGCCTTGGGGAGGCATGGAACCTTTTGATCAATCTCTCCCCTATTTGCTTGGCAAAAACAATGTCCACAGCCATATTGTCACTGACCATTACCTCTATGACCAAATCGGTGGCGAAAATTACATGAATCAGTTCACTTCATTTGAAATGGTAAGAGGACAAGAATTCGACAATTTATATCTTTATCCAGACAAAAATGGACAGCGCCATTCGTCTGCACCACCAAATTACAAAGGCATTTATTCCCTTGCCCGCAACATTAATATGGGAAAAGTAGAAAATGAAAACGACTACCCCTCCCCCATAACCATGGACAAAGCAGCGAAGTGGCTGGAAGCAAATCACGACGCGGATAATTTTTTCTTGTGGGTAGAAGGTTTTGATCCCCATGAGCCTTTCGATGTGCCACAAAAATATTTAGATATGTACCCAGAGGATGAGGGGCATAATTATAAAGGCGAACCGCTTTATTGGCCCAAATACCAAGAAAATGAATTCGACGAAACTGAAACACAGCACCTCAACTTGCGTTACAAGGCCCTATTAACTATGACGGATGAGTACATCGGCCACATCCTAAACGTTCTGGACAAGTACGAGATGTGGGAAGATACTATGCTTGTGTTTACTACCGACCATGGCTATATGTTGGGTGAACAAGGGTACATGGCTAAAAATTACATGCCACCCTACAACGAAGTCTTCCACATTCCCATGATAATCGCCCATCCAGATGCTGAGCCTGGTCGTTGCACGGCACTGACGCAGAATATCGACCTCTTCCCTACGTTGCTAGATTACTTTGATGTATCGCTAAATCAGCTGCATTACCCCTTACACGGTGTCTCTTTATTACCTATATTAAAAGGCGAAAGCAATGCTACAAGAGAAGGGATTATTTATGGTTATTTTGGCAAAACCGTCGCCTACACCGATAGCAAGTTCACTTATTTTGCCGCAGCCAAAGAAGACAACAAACCACTCTATGTCTACACCGCCATGCCCACCACCCTCAGACAATATTTTGGCGTAGACTCCATCGAAGTAGAAAACTACTCTAAAATCCAAAGCGGAAATTTCTTGAACTACACGGACTACCCAGTATACAAAATTCCTGCAGAAATCATTAATTACCGTAACCCCTCGCAGTGGTACCACGAGCGAACCAAATACAACACCGAATCACTATTGTTCAACATCGAAGCTGATTATGAACAACAACACCCAATCGATGACCTTGAATTAATTCGTTATTATCGACAAAAGACAGCAGCAACCATGCGTTCCATCGGCTCACCAACCGAACAATTTGAACGTCTAGAATTATAAGAAAAACAATCCAACTTCAAGATTGAGACATTCTTAGTATAGTTAATGTATTATTAAGCTTACCTAAGCAATTACTTTGCTTGAAATGGGGGGCTAAGAGGTAAGTACATGAAAATCACATCCCAAACTATCGCTGATTTAGCCGGTGTTTCACGAGGGACAGTAGATCGCGCTTTGAACAATCGTGGAAAAGTGAAGGCCGAAGTGAAGGAACGCATACTCAAGATTGCTGAGGAACTAAATTATCGCCCTAATCGCGCTGCTCGGGCTTTAGTGAACGCCAGGCGAAGATACGATGTGCGTTTTATCATTCATAATACGCGCTCAAATTATTGGAATGAAATGAAAAAATCTTTCGTCCAATCCGCTAACGAGTACCAAAGTTATGGACTAAATCTAGATTTTTATGAACTTGAAAGCGAAGAGCCAGATGAACTCTTAACTTTACTGGAGACTTGTATCAAAGATGCCCCAGACTATCTCATAGTGCCCCCGTATAACAGCAAAATGATAAGTCAAAAATTAAGTGAAATTTTAGACTGTGGCATCCCTCTGATTACGGTTGATAGTACGATAGAAAACAATCCCTCACCCTGTCATATTGCAACGGATGCCGCTTTGGATGGGAGGATTATGGCAGGCTTGTTTAGTTTTGTTTTTGCCAATAATATACCCAAAATCGTTGCCATGTATCGCTATTTATACCATCTAACAAGCGAAAGGCGCACCATCGGCTTTTATGAAGAGCTTGACCGTCTCAAACAAAAATATTCACTGGTTGATACGGTACGTATTACAGGTTTATCCCAGAGCTCCTACCATACGACTAGAAACCTATTGGAAAAGGTGCCAGATTTAGATGCTCTTTTTATTGCTTCCGGAAACGTAGAAGGCGTGTGTAATGCCATTATTGACACCGATAATAGCAATAAAATCAAGGTGTTCGCTTACGATATTATGGGCAAAACCCGCAAGTACCTAGACAACAACACCGTCACAGTCACGCTTTGTCAAGCAAACCACAGAATCGCCGAAGCCGCCATGAAAAAGATCGCCGACGAACTTATCTTCGGAATAAGAAACGACGAAAAACTTATTTTAGTAGAAAACGTGATTAAGCTAGCGCAAAGCCCGGAGTAATTTAGATTACACATACCCCGTAAGTATTCAGAGGTTAAAGCTGTCGCTCTGGTCAACTTTGCAAGTAAAACAGGTGGAGGAGCCAAGCCACCCATTGTCCTCGCTTGCAAACTTGCCCAGAATAATCGAATAGACTACTGAACAGATACATACCCCTATTAGAGTAATCAATTCTTTTCCAAAAAAAGAGCCTTCAACGTGTAAACGAGCTAGCAGCACGCCTTAGCTCCAAGATAACTTCAACTTTCTGCCCTTTTGAGCACATTCTGTTAGATAAAGATTAATTAGTGTTTGGTAGGGAATGCCTTCTTGCTCGGATTGCGATTTAAAGTAATCGATTGTTTGGGCATCAATGTTAATTGTAATCTGCTTTTTCAAGCGATTACTATATGGATTTTTTCTTGGATTTAATTTTTTGATATCGTACTCATCTCTCATATTCACACCCTCCTTCCAAACTTTCATTGTATGTTTGGGTCTCTCGTTTTGTTGCTTTCCTTGCTGAAATAATGCGAATGATAGCATCTTCTCCTCGATAACAATGACTTACCGTACAGATTTTTTGCTGCGCTGTCGATCTACCTAATATCAGAAAACGATCTTCACTGGCAGAATGATCTGGATCGTCAAAAACTATAGCATCATCATCTTGGAAAACGGTTTCTGCCTCCTCAAATGAGATTCCATGCTTCTTTTGGTTGCTCTTATTCTTTTTCTCATCCCATTCAAAGTCAAGCTTGTTCATATGTATATTATAATTACTTTCCAATTGTTTTTCAATGATATTTTAACGATCTAAATTATTCCTTCCATAAACGGTAAGGATTCAGAGGTCTACTCGATTGTTTTGGACAAGTTTACAAACGGGGGAGGCACCCCCAGGCGGGCAAGCGGATGCATAACCAAAAAACCCCAAACCCAAAACTAAATCTCTTCCATAAATAAAACGCCGTCGACTTCATGTAAATGTGCCAGAAGCTCGACGTGTGGTATGCGTTTATCGGCAATAACAGCAAGCGTAGCTGACAAAGGCGAATCTTTAACGTTTTTGTTGGTGGTTAGATGAAGATCGTGTATTTCATAATTATGATTGCGACAATATTCGATAAAAACACGCAGCGCTTTACGTTCCGAAAACTCAACATAAACATCAATTTGTTTGGCACGTGACCTGAAATACGCATCAACTTTGGAAAGCGCGGCCATAACAACTAAGATTGTAAGTCCGCCCATAAATGCACCTTCGTAGAAACCAATACCAATGGCTAGCCCGCAGCAAGCGGCTGCCCAAAGTCCAGCAGCAGTTGTGATGCCTCTAACCTGATTGCGTCCAGTCAATAATATTGTACCGGCACCCAGAAAACCAATACCAGAAATGACTTGTGCCCCTAAGCGCGTAGGATCACCCGAACCAAAATAGGTAGAGACATATTGATTGGTCATCATGACGAGGGCTGAGCCAAGGCAGACGAGAGTGTAAGTTCTAAAACCAGCCGCGCGGTTTTTGCGCCCACGTTCCAAGCCTAGTGCTCCTCCAATCACCAACGACACGACTATTCTTACGAATACTGAAATAAGATTTAGTTCTCTAAGTATATCTATTCCTTCTAACATTTCTTCTCCTTTTATATCTGACAGAACCTTTTATCAATTTTACCCTTTTATATCCGGCAACGG
>CAZNNL010000075.1:0-7345 GCA_964574395.1 uncultured Oscillospiraceae bacterium
CGCCCTTCCATGCCAAATTTGCGACGAATTTGGCACAGAGCCAGGATTTACAGCCTTCCATGCCAAATTTGCGACTAATTTGGCACAGAGCTAGGATTTACCGCCCTTCCATGACAAATTTGCGACTAATTTGGCACAGAGCTAGATTTTCGCAAGCAAAGAAAAATTCTGCCTTGACTTTTTCCAAATTCACGTATAGAATTCCTGATGTTGCACATGCGCCCGTAGCTCAACTGGATAGAGCGTCTGACTACGGATCAGAAGGTTATGGATTCGATTTCTGTCGGGCGCGCCATACAACAAAAGCCTCGTAAACTACCAATTTTGCGGGGTTTTCTTATTTTGAACAAAATCAGGTATCATTAGATGAGATAGAAGCTCGCATTAGGCACACAATAAGGAAATTATTATGCAAAAACTGAGTCATATCCCTTTGGATGGTTTGTTAAATCTAAGAGATCTTGGTGGTATCCCCACGCAAGATGGTAATGTTACAAAATTCCATAGATTTCTGCGTTCTGAACTACCAGAAGTAATGACTGAAGAGATGCGTGAGTATTTCACGAAAGTCAATCTCAAGCTCGTCATCGATCTGCGTAGACCTCACGAAATTGAAGCTCACGCTTGTGCACTTGAGGGTGCGGGGCCGTGGGAGTACCGCAACATTAGCATTATGGACAGTATCGATAATGAGTATCTTTGGACGCTTATTCCTGATTCGGAAAGCCAATTCCCTTTAGGGCATATTTATTGTCTCGGTCTCGATAAACCACATCCGAATCTCAAGGAGTTAACTGAGGCTATGGCTGATGTTAATGACGGTGCTGTTTTGTTTCATTGTGCGCATGGCAAAGATAGAACAGGCACTTTGGCAGCTATGCTTTTGCTTAATGCTGGTGTAGCGGATGCCGATATTGTCGCCAACTATTCTGTCTCTGCTGATTACATGTGGCCAATACTAAAGCCAATCGCTGATGAAGTAGAACCCAGAAACCAGGCTTACTTTAGATCAGATGCCGAGAATATGAGAATGTATCTTAGAGCTTTCCACGAACGCTTCAGTAGCGCAGAAGAATATATGGCGACTTTTTCCGTCAGTTCTGCAACAGCACTTAAGCTACGTCGTAGATTGCTAGAGGATTAAGTAGTAGCACTTGTTTCAGGCATCGGACTAGGACTTGGAATTGGCGTCGGTGTTGATGTCGGCATTGGGGTTGGCGTAGGCGTGGGCGTTGGCGTCAAAGTAGGAGCAGGCGTTGGAATGCCTTCCGTGGTATTGTACAAATCACGGTTAAACAGCACACCTAATTCAACTTGACTCTCTGATAAAAGCCCGATGACAATCGCTTTAATCTCTTTTTCGCGGATTACATAGTTCGTGTAATATCGGCCATTTTGATCAACAACGTTATAAGACAAGAGATCTACGAATGGATAAGCAGCCAAAATCGCCTCAATCTTATCGCCCGGATGTAGTGCATGCTTAGATATCGAATATTCTGGCGATAGCAAGGTTAGATTATCCAACACCGCTGTAAAGCTGCCATCTGCACTGAGATTGACTGTCTTCAGAACCACATGCGCATCGTTATAAAGCACCGTATATATGGCGCCGATTGCTGGAACCGAAGTTTTGGTCTCTTGCATAGAGAGTACCTCACCAAAGATACTTTGCAATTCTGCCGAATTAACAAAATCACCAGGTTTTAGCGTCTGTCCGTCCCCGATATTTAAAGAGAAATCACTCTCACTGAAATCTTGAGGTATTAAGTCACGTACTTGGTAGTTATTTTCTGCTGTGGCAAGGACATATACAAGGCGAGTGTCTGATGGTTGAGAGCCTAAATCATCGTTTAAAAAGCGATAGGAACGAATGTAGTTACTGCTCGCACTGCCGCTTTGTTGTGCCGTGGGAAGTAGTTTTTGCCGATAAATAATCAGATCCATGCGCCAAGACAATATTTCGTAGTTCTCTAAACCACCTACGATGGCATTGTTGTAATAGGCGACGACTTTTTCAGCTTTATTTCGGCGTAAACTTGCATCGTCTGATCCAGACGTCTCAATGGAGCTAAGGGTGTCGACATCTTTGTTGGCTATTGCTGTGAAATACAATTTGCTGTAGTTGTAAACATCCAGACTAGCGCGCACCCAATGACCGGATAAATAGGTGAAGCCATCGTCGTTTTTTGCCAATAATATGGGCAATTTCGAACCAATATTGAAGCTACCGATAGGTTTCATCCAATAGAAGCTGGCTAAATCAGTCGTCACGGCGAGTTCGGGCGCAATGCGTTCAATCGAACCTTGGATTTCTTTCTTCTCTGATGCTGTCATTGGCAAAAACACCAACTCACTTTGTTTTGTTGTCTTTCGTAAAGCAGTAATATACTGATCGAAAACCTCGAAGCTCAGAGAGTTTAGTTGAAAATTCGGGATGGAGTCATAGACTTCAGACGTTGTGAGGCGTTCATTGATGGCGTCTACGATTTTTTGCATCAGCTGGTTTTCGCTCAGTTCGCCAAGTCGCGTAATTTCGTCCGGGGTTGTTCTGTTTAATATCAAAGAGATGATGTTAGGGGCTTTTATCCCTTTAGTCGCCAGATAATTGCGTTGAACCCGATAAATCAGCACACCAAAAACAAGGCCGATGATAGTGACGAAAATCGCGGCTATTTGGAATGTTCTATTAGTTTTTCGGTTTTTCAAGTGCTTCTCCATACTGCACATTGTAACGAACTGCGCTGGCTCAGGCAAGAAAACCTGCGGTCTTGATTTTTCGTTTTGCCCGCTGCAAGCTGTTGTCAACCTGCTTGCTGCTTAGTTTTTTCAACTCAGCAATTTGGTCATAAGAGTAACCTTTCAAACGCAGACTAAGAACGGCATACTCATTTTTCGAAAGAATCTCTTGCAGTTGTTTTTGTATGGCAAAATCATGCTCACGTATGATTAACAATTGCAATAAATCTTCCTGACTCTCTAATGCTTGCGCATCATGTTCGGCAACTTCATCATTCAATGCTTGCCAAGAAATCGCATCAGATAAAATACGATTTTTGATGCGTTGTTCTCGCTTCACCGCATCAGCAACTTGGTTCTCAATAACAGTTGTAGCAAAAGCAGCAAACGGCACGGACTTAGCCGCGTCATAAGCTTGAACAGCCTTAAACAAGCCCACCATCCCTTCTTGAAGCAAATCTTCATAAGGCAAAGTGTCGCTGACGGACAGTGCTGCTCGGTTTTTCACAAGAGGGCTGTAGCGGCGAAACAAGCGCTCGAAAGCGGTGGCATCGCCGGACTGATGGGCCAACACGAGTTCCTCATCACTAGGTTTGTGCGCGGGCTTGCTTGGGGTTTTGCCAGCATTATTCTTCCGCATCAGCTTGAGAATCCGTCAATTTCATGACTTCTTTTATTGCATCGGAAAAGACTTCCAAAGCAGCAGACGCATCAACTTCAGTTTCAAAAGGAGTATTCATCTCTCTTTCAAACGCATCTAGAGTCTCTGCTTCTGCATCGCTCGCTTCGTGCTCAGGTTCAGACTGCAACTGTGTAACACCAGCGGCCAGTCTCTGACGTGCCGCTTCGAAAATGATGATTCCCGCAGCCACGGCCGCATTCAGCGAATTTATCTTACCCATCATGGGTATTGAAAGCTTGAAGTCGCAATGCTTTTCGACGAGCGGACGCATGCCTTCGCCTTCACTACCAATGATTAAAGCAATGGGCTCTGTAAGGCGATTGCCTTCGTAAAACACATCGCCATCCATACTCGTACCAACTATCCATACGCCTTCTTTTTTTAGGGTCTCTATCGTTTGGACAAGATTATTGACTCTGCAACATCTGACATGTTCAATCGCGCCAGCAGAAGCCTTAGCAACAACCGCATCTAGCCCAATAGCACGCCTCTTGGGGAATACAACGCCGTGGACACCGGCTGCATCAGCGATACGCAGAATCGAGCCGAGATTATAAGCATCTTGCAGTTCATCGAGGAGCACGATAAAGGGCTTTTCACCTTTTTCTCTGGCAAAAGCAAGCACATCCTCTATTTCGTAATAATCATGCATCGCTGTTTGAGCAATCACGCCTTGGTGCGCATGAGTTTGGGACATTTTGTCGAGAGCCGGTCTTTCGGCTTCAATAATTACGCCGCTTTTATCTCGCACGGCATAGACTAGTTGCATGAGGGCGGGTTCGATTTTTCCATCCGCACTTCTTTGGACCCATAATTTATCAATAGTACGGCCAGCTTTTATTGCCTCTTGTACAGGGTTTCTTCCTTCTAAGCGGTCCTCGCGAAGTTCAACTTCTTGGTACCTTTCGCGATAGGGGGTTCCATCGATGGGCGCATCTTTCACTCTATGCACATCGCGATCTTTTAAAGCAACGCGCCTATCATCGCGGCGGTCAAAACTGCGTTCACCCGCGTCACGACGCTCGAATCGGCGTTCACCACCGTCACTACGTTCGAATCGGCGTTCACCGCCATCTCTGCGCTCAAATCCTTCTCCGCGGTTACTGCGCTCTCCGCCGTACGGTCTGCTCGAAGGGTAGGAAGGTCTGCCGCCACCCGAGTCTCTGCGATAGTTGCCGCGTTCTCCGTCACGACGTTCGAAACGGCGCTCTCCGTCGTTTCGGCGTTCGCCATCTCCACTGCCATAGCGTGGCCTATCCGAATATGGACGGTCTCCGCGTGGTTTATCTCCATAAGGTTTACTATTGTAAGGGCGATCTGAGCGTGGTCTGTCAGATCTTGGTCCGTCAAACCGCGGCCTATCGGACCTTGGGCCGTCGAACCTAGGTCTGTCGGAACGTGGTCCATCATATCGGGGTCTGTCGGATCGGGGACCATCGTATCGAGGTCTGTCAGATCTTGGACCGTCGTATCGTGGCCTGTCGCCACCAGAACGGTCATACTGCGTTTTTCCACGATCGTTGTCAAAACGACGCTCACCACGACCATCCTTATCAAAATTACGTTCTCCGCCTCTCCTATCACCGTCCCCACTAGGTTTACGGGTCCAAGAAGGGCCTCTTGATTGATAGGTTCTGCGTTCACCACTGGGTCTGTCGCTATGTTCAGTTCTTTCTCTTCGTTCTCTACGCTCTCCGCGCTCTCCGTAAGTTCCGCCTTTGCGGTCATCATTTTTTTCCATCTCTGTGAGCTTCCTTTCGTATGCGTGGTCTTCCCCACTTCATGTCAACGCCTCTGACCAAGCCATCCCGGCTTTCAGTTTTACTGTTCTTGGCTGTTAAATATCATTGCTAAGATTTCTTCCAGTCTGCTTTGCTCACCACGTAGATATAAAAAACCCAGTAGGCATTCCAAGCCTGTCGCCCAACGATAATCCACAGGATTTGCATGCTTAGCCATGCTCCCCGGATCTGTGTTGCGTCCGCGCAACAAAGCGGCACGCTCTTGTTCGGTCAAGCGTTCTTCTTCCATAAGCCATTTGGCAAAAAAAGCCTGACGCTCGGCATTCGCATACTTAATACTCTTGCGATGTAAAGTACCTGACTTACTATGTCCATCTCCCAGTACCATCACGCGAAGTGCAAGCTCATAAACCGCATCGCCAATATACGCGAGGCTGCCTGCTGGTACTTCATTCACATTTCCAGTAAAGGTATTCAAATTTTAGAAACCTGTGGCCCTTGTGCTGTGTCCTCTATTTTGTAACCCAATGCTGTCACTTCGTCACGAAGCGCATCAGCTAGCGCAAAATCACGTGCCTGCTTAGCTGCTGTTCGTGCTTCAACTTTTTCCATGATATCAGCAGGGATACCTGCTTCTTGTGCCAAGTCAAAACCGAGGACATGCATGAGTTCGCGGATTAATTTAGCGGTTTCTTCAAGTAGTGTCTTGGGCGTAGTTTGTCCTTCAGCAAGGACCAAATTGGCTTGATAAACAAGCTCAAAAATAGCAGCTAGTGCGTCAGGAGTATTTAAATCATCGGTCATAGCCTTGACGAAACTATCGCGGGTTTTAGCTAGGACTTCACGCAATTTTGAAACCTGAGCGTTATCCGTAGCACCCGTCAGTTGCTCGCTTTCAATAACAAAATCCAAATTCTTCAAACATGTTTTAATGCGATCAAATGCACTTGCAGCTGCCTCTAATAAGGTGTCCGAAAAATTAATCGGCGAACGGTAATGGCCCGTAAGCATAAAGAAGCGCAAAACTTCATACGGAAAACGCGCTGCTAAATCACGAACGGTGAAAAAGTTGCCTTTTGACTTAGCCATTTTCTCGTTATCAATATTGATGAAACCGTTATGCATCCAGTAATTAGCAAAATGCTGATCATGGGCCGCCTCACTCTGTGCAATCTCATTTTCATGATGCGGAAAAATTAAATCCTGACCACCACAATGGATATCGATGGTTTCACCTAAATACTTCTCGCTCATCGCCGAGCATTCAATATGCCAACCCGGTCTGCCCGCTCCCCATGGACTATCCCAGGCGGGTTCGCCTTCTTTAGCAAATTTCCAAACGGCAAAATCTTCTGGATTGCGTTTTTGTTCAGTTTTCGCCTGACGCTCGCCACCACCCGCTTCCAGTTCATCGAGAGGCATATGCGAAAGCTTGCCGTAGTCTTTGAATTTTCTGGGCTCATAATAGACACCGTCGGAAGCGATGTAGCAGTAGCCTTTTGCCAAAAGCACCTCGACCATAGCAATAATCTCATCCATCGTTTCAGTCGCGCGAGGATGGTGTGTTGCGGGTCTAACGCCAAGACCTTCAGCATCAACAAAGTATTCTTTGATGAAGCGATCAGCTACGTCTTGATAAGTCGTACCTTCTTCGTTCGCTTTGTTAATGACCTTGTCGTCAATATCAGTGAAGTTTTGGACAAAAGTGACATCGTAACCAAGATACTCAAAAAACCTTCTCAGCAAATCAAACGTTACAAAGGGACGCGCATTGCCAAGATGAAAATAGTTATAGACAGTAGGTCCACAGGCATAAATTTTAACCTTGCCTTCTTCAATCGGCGTGAAAATTTCTTTTTCCCGAGATAGCGTGTTGTAGACGCGCATTTGTGCGGTGGGAATTGGAGCAACTGTTTGGGTAGCCTGGGACATGATAAACCTCTCAAAATAGTGATAAAAACACAGAAACGCCGACTCTCCCCAATTGACACCTCGCGTCTCCGCCAGGTGGGTGCCCTACAAAAGTCTGCTACTATCTCGCTTGACGAGTCCAGTATTATTCCCTTGACGCGAGCTCCCTTTTCAGTCATGCAGGTCCAAACGGAAAGAACCGACATCTCTACGCACATTATAACATAGGAAAGACTGTGTTTAGGGGATTGGCAAGTGTTACAGATAGGTT
>CAZNNL010000076.1:0-6636 GCA_964574395.1 uncultured Oscillospiraceae bacterium
ATTCATTAGCATTCCAGCTTCTTGTGCCAAAGCAGAACGCTCACATTCATCGCTGCTTAAGGTCAGCTGACAGCAGAGCCTGCTACCTTTCATTTTTTCACCGGCAAAACTCAAACCATTCGTCTTCTCATCAAGTAGTGGGTGATCAATCTGCTGAGGATCTCCCAACAGAATTAACTTGGTACCTTTCCCAACACGCGTGATAATGCCTTTTGCTTGTTTAGGAGTTAGATTTTGCGCTTCATCGATAATGAGCCAAGACTGCGTAATCGATCTACCCCGCATGAAGTTCATCGCTTCACAAGAAATGACGCCACGATCAAACAATAAATCGATTTTCGACTTCAATTCCGATTCATTCTTGTAACGCAAGTCATCACTCCGATCAACCAGTATTTCTAGATTGTCGATTATTGGTCGCATCAATGGTGCGATTTTTTCTTGTTCATTTCCTGGCAAAAACCCAATATCATCATCAAACTGACTATTAGGCCTTACAACTAGAATTTTTCTGAATTTTTTATTTGAAGGCTCAAATGTCTGTTCAAGTCCAGCTGCTAAAGCATAGAAAGTCTTAGCTGTACCTGCAGGACCTTTGATGATGACCAAGGGAATCTCGTTGACATCGGCTAACAGAGCCTCTTGCATGAAGCGTTGTCCGACCGAGCGCGGAATCACACCAAAGGGTTGGGCATTAATGTAGTTTAATGGGACGATACGCGTGCCGTTAAAGCGTCCCAGTTGTGTTTCTCGAAGTGAGCAATCATTATGAATGATATAGAACTCGTTATTGATGGGAGTGAGTGGGGTCCTTTTGCCATCATCATCCATAGTATAAGCAAGCCCTGCATCAATACCTTGCGTGTTAAACTGTGCCATCGCTTCGGCTGGCGCATAGATATCAAGGCGACCGCGATACTGTTTAGACCAAGCGGGTACTTGGTCGGTAGTGAAATCTTCTGCTACAATTCCCGCAATTTGGGCTTTGATACGTAAGACGATGTCTTTCGTTACCAGAATCGCTTGCTCACCCTTTTCAAGCAAAGCTTTGCAAACTTTCAGAATCCGGTTATCGTTTGAATTTTCTTTGAAGCCGCTGGGAAGTTCAACTTCCATGCAGTTTGTTTCAAGCCTTAAACTTCCACCATCAGGTAAGGCAACCCCATGAATGAGATTGCCTTGCATACGAAGCGTTTCAAAGAAACGAATGACTTGTCTAGCGTTGCTGCCAATTTCGCCTTCATCGGTTTTGTGTCGATCCAGTTCCTCTAAGACGACAACTGAGATGATGATATCGTTATCTTCAAAGGACATCAGGGCGTGTGGAGCTTGTAAAAGTACGTTGGTATCGAGGACATAAGTTTTCTTCATAATATTCCCCTTTTATTTGTTAAACACATTATGCAGTGTCTGTATTAGCATTTTGTTAACAAGATGTAGAGTTATGGTTAAGGAATGTTTCATTTCGCAGTCAATGGCTTTACATTGAAGCTAATGAAAATGTACAAGTACAAGCAGGAACGGTACAATATGTCTCAGTAGTATTTGACAGAGCGGGTCTGTCGCGTAAAGTGTTGGTGCTTAGGGATGAGCACTGAACGAAAAGGTTTAACCTTGCGATGGCATACCTCTCCCGCTGTCACATAGATTCTTTCTATGTGAAGCACACATGGAAGGAATTTTTTATGTCTGGAAATTTTCTTAGGAACAAAACACGTCTTGATATTCGCACGCTTACATCTGCGGCTGTGTTAACAGCGTTGTCGGTGGTGTTGACGCGTTTTGCATCTTTCATGGCGCTGGGTGGGCAATCAATACGAATTGGCTTAGGCTCTATACCCCTAGTTATCGCAGGGCTCCTGCTTGGGCCCGTGGCGGGGGGGATGGCCGGATTGGCGGCAGACCTAATCGGTGTGATGATCAATCTTATGGGAGCCACTTTTCATCCAGGCTTCACACTGACTTCGATGCTAACCGGCTTGCTCCCAGGTCTTGTCATCTTGGCATGCAAAAGCAAGCTCAACACTAAAACGGTGGTTTTGGCGTGGCTTGCTGTTACTTTGGTTTGTTCAGTTGCTCTGCAAACGCTTTGGCTTTCGCAGTTGCAGGGGAATCCCTATTGGACTGTGTTAGTGACGCGGATGAGTCTTTTACCATTCGTACAAGGAGCACATCTAATCATACTTCTGGGCCTACTACCCGTGATGAAGAAATTACCCCAAGCTCAGCGCAAGACTACTTATAAAAATCATCCATAGGCTTTTGCCACACCCAAATTTTCTCCTGAGGAACGGTTGAGGAAATGACTAAGTCCAAAGGAAGCGATGGCAAAAGTAACTCCGAAGGCTGCGAGCACCAGAAAGTTTGTATAAATGGGCGTCAGGCTACTCATGTCAGTCAACGAGAGTTTAGCGAATTCATCTAAACTTTTTGTGTACCAGTAGGATGGCAGGAAGTTAGCGATTTGTTGGACCGGTTTGCTCAGATATTGCATTGGAATAAACGATCCTCCAAAGAAGGAGAGTGTGAGGGGAATGACGTTGCCGATTACCATGACACTGCTTTCCGTACGCATAATGGTGGAGATGAAGATTGATAGACTTAGTATGACAAGGGTGAAGATGGCTAAGTTAGCGAGAGCAAGTAGGCCGACTGTGCTGAACATGGTTTTGCCAAAATATTGGAGAGCAGCGAGTGTGTAAAGCACGATGAGAGCTAGGGCGCACATTAATTGGGACATCCCGATGCCAAAATTAAGTTGGCTGTAGCTCGTAGGTGAAGCCAGCTGTCTGGAAAGTACTTTCTTATTGCGGAAGGCCAGATAGATGAAGCCTGAAACGAAGATGAGCGTGGACATGATGCCATAGGACGAGAAGCGGAAGAAGAAGTCTGTTGGTCCGGTGTTCCAATCCTGCACACTCTTAACAACGTGTACCTCAGTGCTCTGCGTTAAATCTTTGACTAGAGCTGTTGCCAAGACATTTTTATCTTGCGTAGGGTTTGCGGTGAGTTTCGCAGCCGTTACAGTTAAGAAACGTTCGACGACTTGATTCATCTGCCTTGATTCGCTGGCTGCACTTTCAATTTGCATGAGATGTGGGGCAGCGAGCTTACTATCGGCTCCGGCAGCTATATAAGCCGCGTAATCTTCAAAGAAATTTTCTGGTATGGTCAGTGCATACTGAATCTCCATGTAAAAGAGTTTGTTTCTAAGCACCAGAGGATCAGTCGGATACTCTACCAGAGTATTGTTGTGTGTCATGACATCGACCAAAGCCTGAGATAGTGGGTTACTTTGATCAAAGTTCTCTACGACGAAGCTAACTGGCTTCTCACTAAAACTGGAGCTCAACTTTGGGCTGGAGGCCATATAGACCATGGTCATTACGATAGGCATAAGGACATAAATTAAGATGGATTTTTTCGTTCGGATTATACGTAGAGCAGTCTTAAATACTTGCATAACTAGACCTCCTGATTTTGATAATAGAAATGGCCGCTAAGAATAAGGTGATAGCTCCGAGGATTAGACAGTTCTCCAATACACGTGCTTGATCTTGAAAGAAATACATGGAGTAGAAGGAATCTGCAATCAACTCTGCAGGATTAAGTCTAGCGACAAAGCGCAAATTGTTAATCATGTAAGCGCGGATTCCATCGTTCATTAAGCCGGCAAAGAAAGAACAAATCATGCTAATTGCAATTGCAGTAGATATTTTTACGTCAAAGCTACCTTTAACAAATGTTGCGAGCGTTGCCCCCATTGCGATGGCGGTGATGTTGGCCAAGATCAGCAGACCCCATAGTGGTAGACCGAAGTGCAGAACCGAAAAACCAATCACCTTATCTAAGAAAACCATGAACGCTATCGAATTGAGCATTTGTATAGTAAAGGCTGAGGAGATAGAGGCGAGCAGTAAGCTGCTTTTCGGTGCTGGTGAGACCAAGACGCGTGCTCCTTGCGTTGATAGGTCGCCTTGCAAATGTGTCACTTCATTCAGCGAAAAATTCATTGCGTACATGATGAACATGCCAATCAGTGCGAAGAAATAGACAGCGGTAGGGTTTCCTTCTTCGCGGAAGTTTTTATTCTGGAGCAAGTTCTGTGTATTTACCTTGTCCAAACTTTCCATGATTGCCATGGCTTTAGTAGGATTGCTTTGAATGCTTTCTCCAATAACAAAACTAATTTGATTGTAACTATCTGCTATGGAACGTAAGATTGTTTGATCGATTTCGGAGCGGTTGATGGAGAGTTCAAGCTTGCCGTCACTTGTAGACGTATAAAAACCCGTGATATTAAAAGCGTTCAACTCCTTAATTGCTGTTTCTTCATCCATGTAAGTTACGTCCAAGAAGCGTTGCTCGGCGTCAGGTGCAGAAATACTATCAAAGAATTCTTTGTAGGCCGGATTAGCTTGTGAAGATGAATCCTCAACAACAGCTACCTTCAAAGGCTCGAACTTCATTTCCCCCATTGGCATGATGGCAAGAGCGAATACAACAGCCATGATGTAGGGGAAGATTAGCATCCAAAAGAGCCTGATCGGATCGCGGAAATTTGATTTAAGTCTATATAAAAACACACGTATAAACATATCAATTATCCCTCAATTCTTTACCCGTAATCTCAAGGAAAACGTTATTTAAAGTTGGCTGCTGGCAAAACACCTGCCCGTACCTCACTCTACTTTCTTCCAATAGCTGGAGGAAGCTAAAAAGGTTGAGGTTGTTTTTACCAAGCTCAATATTTAACTTGTCTTCATCCAGAGTCCAACGTCTCACACCTTCTATTTCATCTAAATCGGGGAGCTTATCGATACTTTCTTCCATGAGTTCAACTTCTATAATTTCCTTGGTGCCAATCATTGATTTAACTTCTTCTGTTGTACCTTCAGCAATCATACGACCTTTATCCATGATGCCAACGCGGTCACAAATCTGTTCCACTTCTTCCATGTAATGCGTTGTGTAAATCACCGTAACGCCCTTTTTGTTCAGCTCAACTATGCCTTCTAAAATGCGGTTACGACTTTGCGGATCGACTGCAACTGTAGGCTCATCGAGGAACAAGAGTTTGGGGCGATGTGCGATACCACAAGCAATATTAAGACGACGCTGAAGACCACCAGAAAGTTTCTTAGGTTTGAATTTGCGAAACTCCTCTAAACCGACGAACTTGATGGCTTCTTCAATCATGGCATTACGCGTAATCTTGTCGCTTACATATAGACCACAGAAGTAGTCAATGTTTTCGTAGACTGTTAGTTCTTCAAAAACGGCGACTTGCTGCATGACTACGCCCAATTCTTTTTTAACTTCACGTTGGGTGGGGCTCATGACTTTTCCCAGTATGCTGATTTCGCCTTTTTCGTAGTTTAGTAGGGAAAGGATGGAGTTGATGAGTGTTGTTTTGCCAGAACCATTAGGACCGAGCAAACCATAAATTTCGCCTTCCTTAACGGTAAAGTTCATATGATCGATTGCGACCAAGTCACCATAGCGCTTAACTAGATTTTTGACCTCGATGATGTTTTCCATATAATCCTCCTATGTATTACCCCTTCGGGCTGATTCTTTTCTTGATGGTTTTATTGTAAGATTGGCATGAGCTTGGCAAAAGTGAGACATGTCACGCATTCGCATGACATTTGTCATAAACTACTTAAGAAAGGGCCAATTAGTGAAGCGTTACGGAAAATTAATAGACTTAACATTGCTGATTCTTGCGGGCTTTCTGTTAAACCTTTTTCAGCATTCAGTCCTCAATACTGTACTATCGACACTTTTTGCTATATCCATTGCTTCGCTGGGCTTATTTGAAAACTACCCCAAACTCCAAGCAGCGGTTTGCGCTCTACTTGCCGTCATTGCGCTTATATGGTCACCCGTGCTCTCGTTTACAAGTATCGTGGTGTATTTTGCAATACAACATACATGGAGGACCTGGCTTCTATTAGCGCTTGTTCCTAGTCTTGTGATGGTATTGCAAGCGAGTACACCACTCGTGACGAGTTTGCTTTTCCTGCAGCTTGGCTTAGCTGCGTGGCTGTCTTTTCATACAGATGGTTACTTGAAAATGAGTCGTGCTTTGCTAGAAGCCAAAGACAAGCATCGCGAGTTACAACTCCACTATCAGTCGGATCGGGAACAGTGGGAAATACTACGCTTAAGTGAGGCTAAAACAGCCACACTTGAAGAACGCGCGCGTATTGCTAGGGAAATGCATGACTCCGTGGGACACGTTCTCACGCGAGCGATACTCCAAACCGCGGCTCTAAATAAGTTAAATAAGGATAGCTCATTAGTTGAACCACTGACTGCCCTGGAGGAAACACTAGGTAGCGGCATGACACAAACAAGGGCTAGTTTACATCAGCTGCGTGATGATGCGCAGGATTTGTATAGGGAGATGGAATTGCTTTGCCAGTCTTATCCTGATACACATTTTAAAGTGAATCTAAATTACGAACTAACGCATATGCCCCCCTTGGCCTATCAACAAGCTTTTATCGCCAATACAAAAGAAGCACTCACCAATGTCCAGAAGCACTCGAATGCAACTAAGGTCTTAGTCAGATTGCGAGAATATTCTGCCTTCTATCAATTGGTTGTGCAAGATAATGGCGTGGCTAG
>CAZNNL010000077.1:0-6288 GCA_964574395.1 uncultured Oscillospiraceae bacterium
CAACGGGGGTGTGATCTGGATTGCGGTTGGCGTGCTACTGTTATTCTTCAAAAAATACCGCGGAACTGGCATAAAAGTTTTGCTCGCGCTATTGGGTGTTTTGATCGTTTACAACTGGGGCCTAAAGGTTTGGGTGGGCCGCTTGAGGCCATTTCAGATTGACCCTAGTATCCAGTTAATCATCAAAGAGCCAAGTGAATTTTCATTTCCCTCAGGACACACAACATCTTCAATGGCTGCGGCCACAGTGTTGTGGCTAGAAAAAGTACCGCTACGCTATGCCGCCCTGGTACTTGCGCTCTTGATATCCTTTTCACGCCTTTATCTGCTCGTTCATTTCCCCTCGGACGTATTCGCGGGTCTGATTTTAGGTGCACTAATGGGGTGGTTGCTTGTGTTTTCGGTGAATTCTTTCCAAAACAAATTTGTCGCTAAACCAACACAGTCTTGATTTTCGTTCAAACTAAATAATATTGGCAAAAAAACAACCTGTGCGACGAAACACAGAGAGCAGCCCTTGAAAATTGACAAATAATCAACTTGTGCGAAAGAAAAGGGCCCTTAAAGCCTGTAATTCTTGCAAATCCGGCATACAAGTTGTTTTTTTGACGAAAATTACCTTCAAAAGCAATTTTTTGGCGTACAAGTTGATTATTTGTCAACAGAATCGTACAAGTTAATTATTTGTCAACAGCGACCTGGTGCCAGATAGCGGCCCTCCACAAAGCACCGCTTCACCGACAAACGCCACCAAACCAAACCCTAAACGCTGGCGATTTTGGCCAAGAATTGCTTGGTGCGCTCCTCGTTTGTGTGGTTGAAAATTTCGTCAGGGGTGCCTGCTTCGATGATGACGCCGCGATCGATGAAGATAACGTAGTCAGCAACTTCTTCGGCGAAACGCATCTCGTGGGTAACGACTAGCATGGTCATTTTTTCTTTTGCTAAATCCCTGATGACGCGTAAAACTTCCCCGGTTAATTCAGGATCAAGCGCGGAAGTAGGTTCATCAAAACACAAAATAGCAGGATTTAAGGCCAACGCCCGAGCTATGGAAACGCGCTGCTGTTGACCGCCTGAAAGTTGAAAAGGGTAGGCGGAAGCTTTTTCCGACAAACCCAATTTCTCCAACAGCGACAAGGCATTAGTTTTGGCGAATTCCTTACCTTGCTTAAGCACTTGCACCGGTGCTTCCATCAGATTTTCAAGGATGGTGAGATGAGGAAAAAGATTAAAATTTTGGAAAACTAGTCCAAGCTTAAGTTGTACCGATTTTTGGACTTGGCTGTTAGCGTAAACGGCTTTGCCACTGGCGTCATTCTCGACCAAGGTCTCGCCACAAACGTTGATGAAACCCGAATCGATGCGCTCTAGCTGAGTAATACAACGTAGCAAAGTCGATTTTCCAGAACCGGAAGGCCCAATAATAGCGACAACTTCACCACGCTTTACTTCGAACGAAATGTCCTTCAGCACCTCAAGGGTGGCGAATTGTTTTTGCACATTTTTTACGATAAGCATGTCTTCTAAATTATCCATCATTCACCTTACGAAACGTCATGATACTGGCAAAACCAAGCCCCCTACGAAGCATAATAATTAAGCCTTTTCTCGATGCGATTGACCACCAAATTCACGATGCCATTCATCAAAAGGTAAAAACCTAGAGCAACTACAATAGGAATCATGCTAGAGGTGCGATTCATGTGGTTTTGCGCAACCCGCATCAGTTCGATTATGCCAATAACTGTAGCCAGGGCTGTATCTTTTACCAGCGTCATAAACTCATTACCCATGGAGGGCATGATGCGTTTTATGGTTTGTGGCAAAACGATACGAACAAACGTACGCCCCTTAGAAAGCCCCAAAACCTTGGCTGCCTCATACTGTCCACGTGGAATAGATTCAATTCCACTCCTATAAATTTCTGAGAAATATGCAGCATAGTTTATTGCGAAAGCGACACAAGCTGCAGTGAAGCGATCAAAGCCTGTGATGCCAAACTGAATCGAGGGGAAGTACATCACAAAAATCAGTTGCAACATCAAAGGCGTTCCGCGAATGATGTATTGGAACAAGGCGATAAAGCGACTTAAGGCTTTAATCTTTGACATGCGTCCAAAGGCAATGACGAGTCCTAAAGGTAGCGAAAAAAGCAGGGTAATAAAGAAGAGCTTTAACGCTACCCACGTGCCGTCTAAAAAGGCGGGAAGTAAAACTAATATTTCATCCCAAGTCATCTTTTATCCCGTTCTGTTTGTGAATCATCATTGCCAGTGTAAAACAAATCTTCTATCGATTTAGTAGATGGTGACGTCAGAGCCAAACCACTCAGTCGCGATTTCGCTTAATTTACCATCTTCTTTCATGGCTGTGAGCGTTTCTTCAATTTTGTCTTTAAGTGCTACTTCACCTTTGCGGAAACCGATTACGTAGGTTTCAGGTGCAAGGGATTGGTCAAGCATTATATAGTCAGCGGGATTTTTCTGCTGAGCGATATAGTATTCACCGACGACCTTGTCTACGAGAAGCCCATCGCTGCTACCGGATTGAATGTCTAAAAAGGCTGTAACGTTGTCTTTGAAAGGCACAACTTCGGCTAGTGAGGCTTTGAAATCAGCAGCTGCATCGAGTGCTTCTTCTGCGGAGGATTCTTCTTGGAGAGCGAGCTTTTTGCCAGACATACCTGCTAGATCTGTAATGCCTGAATTAGCCATGACAATAACGATTTGGTCGTTTGCGAGGTAAGCTTTGGAGAGTGTGTTTTCCTTGTTACGTTCTTCGGTGTAGCTATAGCCATTCCAGAGTACGTCAACGTTGCCGGCCTCAAGCTCATTTTGTTTCATCTTCCAATCAATCGGGAGTAGTTCTAGCTCAAGTTCCAGGCGTTTGGCTACTTCCTTGGCGAGGTCAATATCGAAACCAACGATGTCATTTTTTGCATCGCGGAAGCCCATAGGCGGGAAGTTGTCGTCTAAACCCATGATGAGTTTACCTGCAGTCTGCACTTTTTCCCATGACTGGTCAGCTTCGGCTCCAGCTGCTTCGGTAGCAGTTTCGGCGGCTGCACTTGTTTCGGCAGCGGCAGTGCTCGCTGTTGTTGCTTGACCGCCACAAGCAGCCAGGCCAAAAACGGCAGTTAGGCAGAACGCTGTTGCGAGGGCAATTATTTTTTTCATCTTTAAGTCTCCTTCAAATTCTTTCCTTTACTTTTCCTAAAGCTTTAGCGAGATCCGAAGCAGCAAGCTGCTTTGGCCCGTAGAGCTTTTGCATCATACTACAATACACTAGTTTGGTAAAGTGAAAACCTCATGCTTGATATTAGTTAAGAAACAATAATAATTGTGGAAGAAATAAGATAAGAACGATAGAATAGCACGTGAATCCGTTTTGCCAGAAAGATTAAAAATCAGTGCAGCCGTGATTGAAATATGTGACAAAGGAAATCTAAAAATTGAAAACACCATTACGTTACCAAATTTCTGAGTTTGACTGTGGGCCGACCACTTTGCTGAACGCAATTAGTTTTCTGTTTGAACGTGAGCAAGTACCTGCTGCTTTAGTGCGCAACATCATGCTTTATAGTCTAGATTGCTATAACCATTTAGGCGAAGAGGGGAAGCATGGCACGTCAACCATGGCAATGATGTTTCTGAGCAATTGGATAAATCAGTTTGCGCCCACGCATAGATTGTCCGTGACTTGCCGTTACCTAAGAGGATCACAAGTTAAGTTCGGTGAGTTAAGTGAAATTAATGATGCGCTGATGCGTGGCGGTGTGGTCGTGGCACGTGTTTGGGACGAAGTCGAGCATTATGTGCTGATGACGGGTATGGACGAGGAGATGGTACAAATTTTTGATCCGTTTTTTCAGTTGGAGCCTTTTGCCGAAGAAGAAATTACCATTGTTGAAGATCAACCATTTTCGTACAATCGTATCGTTCCCAAAGCGTTTTTTAATTCTTCAAGCCTTACAACATATGCGTTAGGCTTACCAGAACATCGCGAAGCCGTCTTAATCTTTAACGAGACGACGAAATTATCACCCGAACGCACGATTGAATATTTTATCTAGGAGCTTACGATGCACAAAGAAGAAAAACATTTTTATAGTGCGATTTTGGCAAAAGACATGCACTACAACGTCTACGGACACGCGGGTAAACCCTGTTTGATTTTCCCTTCGCAAGACGGCATGCACGCTGACTTCGAAGCTTGGGGAATGGTTGAGACCGTACGCCCATGGATTGAAGCTGGAAGAATTCGCCTTTTTACAATAGATACCGTTGATAAAGAATCATGGTCCAATAAATCGGCCCCTTTGCATGAACGTACTGCTCGTCAAGAGGCATACTACAGGCACGTGGCGGAAGAATTCGCGCCAATGATTGCTCAATATGACGGTGGCTTTCAAAAGATTTTGACAAGTGGCTGTAGCTTAGGCGGAACGCATGCGGCTTTAGCGCTGCTACGTTGTCCGCAACTTTTTGATGCCTGTATTTCGATTTCACCTTGCCTTGATGCCCGCGTAATATTCGAGGGACAAATGGACGAGACTCTGTATATGAGCTCTCCTGTAGATTTTATCGCCGGCATGGAATGGTATCACCCTTATCTAGATTATTATCGCAATTCCGCCATGCATGTGGTCATTGGACAAGGTGCTTGGGAAGGGGACTTATTACCTGGTGTACGTGAAACTGACCGACTGCTAGCCGAAAGGGATGCAGGCGCGTGGTTTGATTATTGGGGCTATGATGTGGCACATGACTGGCCTTGGTGGCGCAAAATGTTGCCCTACCACATGAACAGCATTCTGCCACTGTAAATTTTTATACGCTTTTCTCCCAATTTTAAAAAAATCGCTATTTTTCTTAATCCTTGACCTACAAATAATATATAATATGCGGAAAAGAAAATTTGCGGAGGAAAGCCATGAATTTCGTCTATATCTCTCCCCAATTTCCAGAAGTCCACGCATGCTATTGTGCCGAGCTTAAGAAAGCCGGGCTAACTGTTCTAGGTGTTGGCGATACTCCTTACCATGAGCTCAGCATGGAATTACAGCATACTTTGACCGAGTACTACAAAGTCGATTCATTGGAAGACTATAATCAAGCATTCAAAGCGTTGGCTTTTTTCTCTTTTAAGTATGGCAAAATCGATTGGATCGAATCCAATAACGAGTACTGGCTCGAACTTGACGCGCGCCTGCGCACCGACTTCAACGTGAATAGCGGTGCTAAAACGGACCAGATAACTTCCATCAAAAGCAAAGCTGAAATGAAGAAAATCTACAATGCTGCCTCTATTCCCAGTGCAAGGCAATGTTTACTGAGTGATGATGAAGCAGTTGCGCAATTTGTTGAGGAGGTAGGCTTTCCACTCATCGCCAAACCCGAAATCGGCGTTGGTGCAACGAATAACTTCAAAATAACCTCTGCAGACGAGTGGGAGATTTTCCTTACCTACGATTTACCAGTTTCCTATGTGTTAGAAGAGTTCATCGAAGGCACTATCGTATCTTTTGACGGAATCGTTGGCCCCAGTTCTGAATTGTTGTTTACGACAGCTATCGAGTGGCCACCCTCGATTTTGGATATTGTGGTCGAAGAAAAAGACTTGTGTTATCGCGTAATTAGAGAAATTCCGTCTTCTCTACAAGCAATTGGAGAGGCTACTGTAAAAGCTTTTGGTGTCCGAAATCGCTTCATCCATCTAGAGTTTTTCCGTCTTAGCAAGGCAAAACCAGGCCTCGGAAAAGTAGGCGATTACGTTGCTTTAGAAGTGAATATGCGCCCCGCCGGTGGGAATACGCCCGACATGTATAACTATGCAAACGACAGTAGTGTGTATCGCATGTTTGCGGAAATGGTTGCATATGGGAAATTACTAGAAGAACCTAAACCCGCACCATTCTTTTGCTCTTACGCTGGCAGGAGAGACAAGTTCCGCTATAGCCCCTCGCATGAGGCGATTATGAAAAAATACGGGCGAGCAATCGTGCAGCAAGGCAGGAACCCAGAAATGAGCGTTCCACAAATGGGCAATCAATACTATTTACTTAAATCTGCAAGTAGAGAAGAAGTTAACGCTTTTGAAGCAGATGTGCTGAATAGAGTCAGTCGCTAATATTGCTAGCTGTTAATGAGTAGACCGTAAGCATAAACTTTGCCTTGCTTTGTCTATCGTTAACAGAAAAACGAAAGCGCATTCTTTAGCTAGGTTATTAAGCTAGGATTTATGATATAAAGGAAGTATATAAAAAAGATTATCGCTTGATATAAC
>CAZNNL010000078.1:0-6158 GCA_964574395.1 uncultured Oscillospiraceae bacterium
AAGGAATAAAGAGGGCATACACATTAAAGGCCGCTAACAATGTACCAACTGTACCCAGTATAAGCACGACCCAGGTCTGTTTGAGTGGAACAAAAGCACCAACACTTAGACTTCCCGAATAGACGTTTGCCGTATTGGTAGTCCATTGTGCAAGAACCAAAACAACGAGTGCGCCAAGACCTAGGCCAATGGCCAACATTACTTTAGGTAAGTTGGGGGTAGTGCCGATGGAGGGTATGATGGCGCCTATGGACATGGCAGCTCCAGCTAAGATACAGAACACACCGCCAACCATGTAACCACCCGCGGCAGAGATAGCACCGGTCAGTGGCTTTTTGCCATACCGTGTAATATCCGACAAAATAACCGCTCCTAAAGCTGCGTTACCCACAACCGCCGTGATGCCCTGAAATAGTGTCATGCTGTTATCCGAGGTGTTGTGCGACAAAAGATTGGCCCAACCGCCTGAACTTTCAACGCCTGCAATACCGCCAAAAAGCGAAAGAACAATGATGAGTGGCACGGCAATAAAGCTTAATATGGAAATGCCCTTGTAACCGAACATGGCGGTGAGCGTCATCAAGATGCCACCCAAAACAGAGCCCACGACGGGATTGGCTAAGAAAGTTTGAGGAAAGAGTTCGCTCATTGTCAGACCAAAAAAGGCGGCTTGAAAGGCGAACCAGCCGATACCATTAAGCAGCGCGTTGATTAAGCCAAATACGACTGCGCCTGCTTTGCCAAAAGTATGTCTTGCAATCATCGTTGTTGAAACACCAAGTTTCGAGCCGATACCTGCCATCGGTGCGCCATAAATTGTGAGTATGGCCATACCGATTATTCCTGCCAGCAAGGTATTTTTAAAACTCATGTGGGCAACTAATGTACCGCCCGTGAACATTGTGGAAAGACAGATAATCCAGCCCGCTGTGGTATTAAATAAGTTCAGTCCACTCTTACGTTTGTCTTGTGGAATGACACGTGTGACATAGTCACCCGTCTGATCACTGTTTTGTACTTGAAGATTCTGATCTTCCATACAATACCTTCTCATTTTTCTGTTTTAACACCGCGCGCTGGTGTAGTTTATTGGGATTTTTTTAGCATGATGTCTAGTAAAAGACGGTCAATGTCGCTTAGACCCTCCTTGGAGAGGCGGGCCATGCTTGCGATGCTGGCGCTTACGTTTGAACCAATGACCCCTTCATGTGCTTGCACGTTTTGATTGTTTAGGGCTAGTTCTGCCGCTTGCATGGCAGAGAACACACAAGTAGAGACTTTTAAAGCACAAGAGTTTTTAGCGCCGTCACACATCATGCCGCTAAGGCTGGCCAGGGTGTTTTGCATGGCGACTTCCATTTGATTGGCACTCCCCTCTTGTAGCCAAACAGCAGCTGCCGATACAGCCATGGCTGTAGATACAACGCCGCAGAGTGGGGAAAGTCTGCCCAGACTGCGTTTCGGTCAACAATTGTTGGGGTTTAATCCAGGCGATGCTTTCCATACTTACTACAAAACGGATTAATTGGCTTGCGATAAGAAGCGAAATAAGCATGGCAAAAATACTCACCATAATTCGGGAGGTACCATACTTGCGGCTCTCGCCATACCGCAGCGCGCTCTTTACCAATAGATATAGGAATAGTAGCGTTAGCGGAAATAAAAATAACGATAAGGCTATATGTAATTATTTTGGCAAAAAGCTCATCTTGAAAAATCAATAAGCAACGCCTTGTGCTAGCATGGCTTCGGCAACTTTCAGGAAGCCGGCGATATTGGCACCAGCCGCTAAGTTGTCGCTAGCAGTGTATGTTTTTGCAGCAAACATCGCGTTGTCGAAAATATCTTTCATGATGGTTTTGAGGCGTGCGTCCACTTCTTCGAATGTCCAGGACAAGCGTAAGGAGTTTTGGCTCATTTCTAGGCCAGAAACGGCAACACCACCGGCATTGGCGGCTTTGCCAGGAGCGAAAAACACGCCGTTAGATAGGAAGTATTCGGTAGCTTCTAGCGTGGTTGGCATGTTCGCGCCTTCTCCCACTAACGTACAACCGTTAGCGACTAGTGCTTTGGCGTCATCTAAATTCAGTTCGTTCTGTGTCGCGCAAGGCAGTGCGATGTCACAGGGAACCGTCCAAACGCCTTTGCCTTCAAAATAACTAGCGCTTGGCACTGCTTCGACATATTCAGAGATGCGCCCACGACGCACACCTTTAATCTCGTCAACGACTGCCATATTGATACCATCCATATCTACAATGTAGCCATTGGAGTCGGAAAGTGTGATGACTTTAGCGCCAAGTTCTGTTGCTTTCTTACACGCGAAGGATGCGACGTTTCCAGAACCGGATATACAGACTGTTTTGCCTTCGAAAGAACTACCCTTGTATGCCAGCATGTTTTCCACAAAATAGCAGAGGCCAAAACCAGTCGCTTCAGGACGAGCCAACGAACCGCCATAGCTGCGGCCTTTACCAGTCAAGACGCCTTCAAAACTGTTGGTAATACGTTTGTATTGACCATACATATAACCTATTTCACGTGCACCGACACCGATGTCGCCAGCAGGAACATCCAAAAATTGACCGATATGGCGATAGAGTTCTGTCATAAAACTTTGGCAAAAACGCATAATCTCCATATCCGACTTGCCTTTCGGATCAAAATCGCAGCCGCCTTTCCCGCCACCCATAGGCAGTGTCGTCAGTGCATTTTTAAAAGTTTGTTCAAAGCCTAAAAATTTTATAACCGATTGTGTGACAGAAGGATGAAAGCGAATACCACCTTTATAGGGACCGATTGCGGAATTGTACTGAATGCGGTAACCGCGATTGACATGCACTTTTCCTTTATCATCGACCCAAGGAACACGAAACTCAATTGTTCGTTCAGGCTCAACCATGCGTCCCATAATATTGGCGTCAATGTATTCCGGATGTGCATCAAAAACAGGTGCCAGAGTCGCTAAGACCTCTGTTGCAGCTTGAAGGAACTCAGGCTGATGGCTGTTTTTGCTCTTTAATTCTGCTTCAATTTCTTGCAAGTATTCTTTTGCTTTCATGGGTCCTCCTAATTTGGCTGGGTTTTGCCAAAATAAATCTTAGTACACAATATGAACTACCGGTACCGGCTTATTAAATGCTTTGAATAATAGCTACATTCTAGAATCGAGAACGCGCGCGGAAATCATAGACTATTTGTCGAAAGGTTCTAGCGGGTTCGGTGGTTCTATGGTTTCGAGAGGGCGCATGGGATCCATCGTTTCTATAGTGAACGGATTTTCCACTTCATCGATAAGTTCATCGATGTCATCATCGGTGTCGTCGTATTCACTCAGATAGTCCGGATTCACTTCTCGGCGTGCATCTACCAGAGGTGCTCTGGTCAGAATAAGATGGTTCGAAACGAAGAAAACTAAAACTGCTGCCAGGATGATGCCAATCATCAGCGCAAGGGCCTCCAGCGTTCCTTGCAACTTGCTAAAAGCTGCATAGAGTACGGTGATTAGGCAAACTGCGCTGACAAGTGCGCGAATCGTACGCCAAGGTTTCACAGGTTCTACATACTCGTCACATTTTTCGCAGACAAACGCAGACTGCAATGACAGTATTTCAACAGCGCTTGGCTTAATTTGATGCTTACAAGTACTCATGACTTTTCCCCTCCAGGCATGTATAAATGCGTCTCGATTTGCTATTTTGTCAAAGTACCGCGGCCTCGGTTTCCCTTGGCGCAGTGCTCATTTTAGCAAGATTTTCTATTTCAGTGCAATCGCTTGCAGGTAAATGCTTACAATTTCATTCTATTTTTTTATTATTCATGGCAAAACGCGCTTTTGGATCTTGGTTTTGCCAAGAAACTTCCTAAAGTAGCGCTTCAAACATCGTCAAAAAGCGGTAGGGCCTCGCTTCTTCATGTCCCATCAAGCTCAGGACCAAACCCGCTTCAGGGTATACCGCCAAGAACTGACCATACTTACCATCTGCACGATAACGCGATCGCGTACCGAGCC
The DNA here is from genome assembly GCA_964574395.1 of uncultured Oscillospiraceae bacterium. Classification (GTDB taxonomy): domain Bacteria; phylum Bacillota; class Clostridia; order Saccharofermentanales; family Fastidiosipilaceae; genus JAXGQD01. Next base: position 4,013 of record CAZNNL010000078.1, read on the forward strand.
AAGCCAAATAACCATAGCCTTGCCGCATCTGGGCCTGTTCCTCATCCAACATATATTTGAAAGATGCAATGATGTCGCTTTCAATCTGCAAGCGCGTGGCTTCCTTAAGATACCCCTGAGGAATAAGTGTCTTGCCTTTGTATTTTCCTTGATGCAAGAGCACATGACCGAGCTTGAAGAACTCTTTCGGTTCCAAAAAAAGCTTAGACGCCCCATTATTGAAGCCATTGGAGCAAGTTCCCCACAGCGGATTATGTATGCCTAAGGGTTGAAATAATCTTGGCAAAAGGTAGTCCCGCAAACTCATACCGCTCTGCTTCTGCACAATACGACCAATTAAGTACGCATCCGAATTCGAGTAGAAAAAGCGTTTGCCAGGCTCATCACGCACGGAGAGTTCAAAAAACAATTTAGCCCAGTTTTCCTTGTTTTTCTTCCTATCATTCAGACCATACTCAAAACTTCGATGTCCCGAACTCATGGTCAAAAGGTGTTTAAGGAGAATCTTCTCACTTCCCTCTGTGGCGAAGCTTTCGAATTCAGGAAAGAATTGTAATGCTGTATCGTCTAACTTGCATAAGCCTTCTTCTAGCGCAAGGCCTACAGCCATAGACGTTATAGTCTTTGTCGCAGAATAGAGTGGGCAAGGGTCAGAACTTCGCCATGCACGCTGATAAGCTTCACCTGCTGTATTTTCTAAACTTAGCGCATACACAGCTAAGCCCTCTTTTTCTAAAGCTGAGCAATATTGCTGAAAGATTACATCAAGTGCCTGCATGCAAAATCTCCCTCGTGAGCATCAGTACATTCCTGTCCATGATAGCGTATTGAGGGAGACTTTAGGTTGCAATTCGATTTCATTTAGGCGTTATTGTGAGCTTAGGCTTACTTGTCTTGAAGTTCCGTTTCGTTCTGCTGTACTTCAGCATTGTTTGGATCTTGCATCGGTGCTAAGTACTGGCCATATGGGGCTTGCATGGTATTGTTTTGTACCGGACGTTTTTTAGCTTGTTTTTTGATTATCGCTCTGACTATTAAGAAAATGATGAGGGCAAAAACACCCAGTAGCAGCAGAGGAACAATTACATACGACAAGCCTATGAATAGACCGCTAAAGAAGTTTGCGATTCCGTTTAATGAGCTAGAGAAACCTTTTTTAATGCTGTTCCATACTTCTCCCAGTGTCATGGGTTTATCAACGGGATCATCATTGGTAGAGAACTTTGTTTCTTCGTTAATGCTTAAGTTAACAGTGGAGTAAGCAGTCAGTTGGTCCCACATTTTGAGTTTGCCTTGGAACTGCTCGATGCGTTCTTGTACTTGGTCTAGTTCGGTACGTACACGCAGCAAATCTTCTACAGTATTGGCTTGGTTCATGATTTCGATAAGTTTGGCTTCTTGTGTTTTGGCATTTTTCAAACGTGCTTCGATGTCATAGTAGGAGTCGGTAATGTCGTCGGTGCTACTATCCTGTCTGATGATTTTGCCATAAACCGAAAGACCATTCGTAAAGCCATCAACCTTAGCTGAAGGGATACGTAGACTAATGGTCGCGTAGTAATATTTTCCGCCTTCTGTTATGGAAGCGTTCGCCACATAACCGCCCAGCGTTTCTGTCTCTTCTTTTAGTTTCTGAACAACATCTTGTACATTGGGAACGAGCAGTTCTGCATTAACAGTACTCATAATTTTTCGGATGCTATCCGGTGGCGCTACAGTAATGGGATCTACGGGGCCTTGACCAGCGACTGCGGTTGTTGTTGCCATAGGCTCTATGTAGTCGACAGCACCACCTTCAAATTCAGGTAAGGCAGGCATACCATCGAGACCATAAGGCATCGTTTCTTCTATAATTTTTGTGTCTTGCCGGGCTTTCCCTACTGAGCAAGCAGCAATTGTGGTGAGCATAAACAAAGTCGTGAGCAGTAAGGCGAGTGTTCTAAGATTTCTTCTAGTTTTCATTATTTTTCCTCCATAGGGTTTCAAAGCATTGTTTGAAACCGTTTATTTTGACTTCCTGACAATAATACGAAGCAGTTTTGGAAAAGGTTACATAATCAAAAATTCTCTCACTTCTACCTACTTTAAAAAATAACACAATTTTGTGACAGATTTCTTCTAGTTCTGTGGGGAATTTTGGTATGAC
>CAZNNL010000079.1:0-5844 GCA_964574395.1 uncultured Oscillospiraceae bacterium
CAGAAAGGGCCATTTATAGGGCTAGATTGGACAAATTGTGCGACTCCCGTTGGTACCGGTTTACGGCAGTCGACTTTTTTGGCCAGCTCATTGCGAATGTGGCCAGCCCATAAAGTGCAAACGAGAAAAAACCCCCGAAGAAAATCTCCTGGGGGGTTTTGTGTAGGCTGATATCTAATTCGCTCATTAAACCAAGGCGGTAAGAAGCAAGATTTATTAGAAATCGACTTTCTCACCATAGTATGCTGCTAGATAGATTTTTTTGATGTCTTCTGCTGAGGTTTCGCGAGGGTTGGTGAGGGTACAGGCGTCAGCGAAAGCGTTTTTGCTCATAAGGTCTAGGACGGAGAGGAAGTCGGCTTCGGGGATGAGGGTGTTTTTGCCATCCTTAATATTAGCTGCAATACCTACCTTGACGTTCAGTTCACGAATAGCGTCTTCCAAACTCTCTATTCCGAGGAATTTCTCAAGCTTGGCATATTTGTCCGTGCCCTTTTTGTTGTACTCAATGATGTACGGCAACATGATGGCGTTGGCTTCACCGTGTGTGAGGTGATAAATTCCGCCAATTTTGTGGGCCATACTGTGTACGATACCTAATGAAGCGTTACTAAAAGCCATACCTGCGATGGTAGAAGCGTCGTGCATTTTGGTTCTGGCCTCCATGTTGCCACCATCTGCGACAGCTGTAGGCAGTGTTTCAAAGACTAGGCGAATCGCCTCGGCTGCGTAAGGATCGGTGTAGGTGGAAGCAGCAGTAGAAACATATGCTTCAACGGCGTGCGCCATGACGTCCATCCCGGTGTTTGCCGTGATATGGGGTGGCATGGTTGCTGGCAAAGCAGGATCAAGTATCGCGATATCTGGCACTATCTGTGGAGAAACAATCGGATATTTAATCTTGTTGTCCGTATCGGTGATAACCGTAAATGCTGTAATTTCCGAAGCAGTGCCGCTGGTCGAAGGGATACAAATCAGCTTTGCTTTGGTGCGCAATTGAGGAAATTTAAACGCTACCAAATCCATGAAATCATAGCCTGGATGTTCGTAGTAAACCCACATGATTTTAGAAGCGTCCAAAGCGGATCCGCCACCAATAGCGATAATCCAATCGGGACCGAATTCAGCCATTTTGGCGCCACCTTCGACACAGGTTTTTATTGAAGGATCGGGTTCTACACCATCAATGATTTGAACTTCCATTCCACCTTTTTCCAACAGCGCTTTTGCTTTGTCGAGAAAACCTGTACGTTTCATCGATTGACCACCGGTAACTAATGTAGCGCGCTTTCCTTCCAATTTGGACAGATGTTCAAGGGCGTTTTCACCGTGGACGATTTCTTTTGGGACACTAAAAATTGCTGACATGTAAGACCTCCATTTGTTTTATGTATTTATCATAAAACTGTGGCAATCGATAATCAAGGAACTAATAAAAATATATCGTATTGGCAAAAATAATAATCAATGCACCTAAAAATTTCGTGATTATAACAAGAGTGCAGCGTCACGAGTAGCAACTGCCCTGTTAATCAAAACGATGCTGGCGGTGACAAGTCCTACGGCGATGATGTTTTGCAAATTCCAAAATGCTTCGCCTAACACCAGCCATGCACCAATACTCCCAATTAAAGGTACAGAAGCTTGAAAAATTCCAATCCGGGACATGGGGTGATAGCGTAAAAGTAGCGCCCAAATACTGAAAGCTGTCGCTGAGAGTGCGGCTAAGTAAAACAGCAAAAACCACGCTCCCGACTCCGCTTCACCAAGTCTTCCACCAAATGTAAGGCCAATAACTAAGAGCAAGCCACCACCTAGAAATAGCTGCCAACCTGCTAATGCGGTCGGTTTCGTGCGAACACCCAAGCGCTTGGTCATGATATTTCCGAACGCGCCGCACATAGAAGCCAATAACATAAAGCCTTCACCTAAGAAAGTAAAATTTAGGTCGATGCCACTGCCTTTTAAGTTGAGGACAATAATGCCGGCGAGACCGAGGGTGAGGGCGAGGATCTTTTTGCCATTAAGACGATCATCTTTGAAGAAGAAGTGCGAAAGCAGGACAAGGAAAAACGCGCCACTTCCGTTTAGAATTGCGGATTTAACCCCAGTGCTATTGGCCAGGGCCACGTAAAACAACGCGTAGTGAAGGGTCGTTTGAACGAGTGCGTAGAGGGAAACCTTGTACCATTCACTGCGGGGAGGTAGGGGAAGGCGGCGCGTGAACAACAGTGAGAAAATCAGAATAAGCAGACCCGCCAAAGTGAAGCGACTACCCGCGAAAACCATAACTGAGAAAGGGTTTTGAGTGTCAACGTGAAAAAGTTCATAACCGCTTTTAATGGCGGCAAAAGCACTCCCCCACAACACGCAACAAAACAAAGCCAAACTGACCCAAATCCAAGGCTTGTTCATCCATGTTCTTAGCTTTGTTGGTGTACTTTCAGTTGTCTCAATCAATTGTGTACTCCTGTAGATAAACACCAAAAACTTGCTCGACCAGCTGACGATATTCCTGCCAAGCGGGAAAGTGTGCGAGTTCTCTGGTGTGATTAGCAATGCTACTATAGTACCAAGCGTGTTCTCGCGGATCCGATTGATTGAAGCGTTCCCAGAGTGCATCGCCAATACGCAGATAATCATTGCGCATAGCACGAATGTTGGAAAGCTTGTCAGCGAGAGCGATCATTTTAATGTCTACACTTGTCTCAGATGAGAGTGCGTCGATTGTTTCTTGTTTGCGAATTTTCCAGCTTTGCCTGGAGTCGCTACCTTCGCGTTTGTCTTCACTCTCAGCGCAGACGAGGTCTAGGATGCGCTTGCCGAATGCGGAGGAGAGGGTCGTTTTGCCAGTATCAGTATCTTCCAAAACATCATGCAGAATTCCTGCCGCGATTACCTCTTCATCATCGGTCATCGCACCCAAAATTGCGCCTACCTCGAGGACGTGCAGAACATAAGGGGTTTTGGTCCCTTTCCGGTACTGATTTTTATGTGCCTCTGTGGCAAAAATAATCGCCTTGCTAATTTTCTCCATAATTGCCCTTTCGTGTTTTTTCTATTAATTGTGAACGTACATCTGATTATACGACTGTTGGGAAGTATTGCGAGATATTAGTGTGAGTATTCCAAAAACCAAGCAGTTTAGTCGGCAAATGCACACAAACAAAAAATTTGTCTTTATAATGGGTTTATGATTATTACTTTATTTGTAGGAGATATATATGACCAGAGTAAAAATTGAACCAGGCGTCTGCGGGCTGAACACCATTGTGAATGCCGAATTTGATGAAGACGAAAACACCGTTACTCTAAAAATTCATTCTGCTTGTGAGGCTGTACAAGCGATAACGAAAGAATTGGGAGACACTTTTGATGCTTTTGAGGTGTGTTTGGTGCGTCCTGGGCAGGATCCAATTTCTAAGTTCGCGGGCCAGACTTTCCCTGGGCATGCAGCGTGTCCGACTATTTCCGGGATTATTAAATGTATGGAAGTAGAGGCGGGCTTGGCTTTGCCAAAAGACGTTAGCATTCGTTTTGAGCAAGAAAAATAAGTGCTAGTTGTGCGTTTGAAATGCTTAGCGCGTGCCGCGGGCTAAATAGCTGAGAGGATCAAAAATATGAAAATCCTATTCGCATCAGATTCATTCAAAGGATCTCTTAGCTCACAAAAAATCATCCACTTGCTTGAACGCGCAGCTAAAAAAGTTTTTCCCGACTGTGAAACACACGGCATTCTCGTCGGTGATGGTGGCGAAGGTACCGTCGAAGCAGTACTTCAACAAACCGAAGGCTTGCTCGAGACAGTATTTGTCTCCGATCCTCTCATGCGAGAAATTAGCGCAACCTATGGTGTGGTGGATGAAACGACTGCCATTCTGGAAATGGCTGCTGCTTCTGGACTTCCGCTCTTAGACGAAAAAGAGAAAAACCCACTTCTGACAAGTTCTTACGGAACGGGCCAGATGATAAATGCACTCGTGAACAAGGGCTTCAAACACATCATTGTCGGTCTTGGCGGAAGTGCAAGTAACGACGGTGGTATGGGGGCCATGCGTGCGCTTGGTGTGCGTTTTCTTGATGAGCATGGCCATGAGCTTCCCGGCCGTGGCTGTGATTTGATAAATGTGCATAATATTGACGCAAGTGGCTTGCATCCGAATCTGGCGAAAACGCAGTTTACCGTGCTGAGCGATGTGACGAATCCGCTCACTGGTCCGGATGGGGCCACAATGACTTTTGGGGCACAGAAAGGGGCGGGGGAGAAAGCTCTGCGGATGCTCGAGGAGGGGATGCTTGGTTTTGCCAAAATTATTAATAATCAATTTGGTGTTGATCTGAATTTGGTGCAAGGTGCGGGTGCTGCTGGGGGGCTCGGTGGAGCGATGCACGTTTTTCTGGCTGCTAATATTCAGTCGGGTGTGGAAACGGTGCTCGACATGATTAATTTTGATAGCCTGCTGGGAGGCGTGGATCTGGTTGTGACGGGTGAAGGGCAATTAGATTGGCAAAGCCAACACGGAAAAGTGGTTTCCGGCGTTGCTCAGCGCTGCAAGTCTCGCGGCATACCTGCAATTGCTATAGTTGGTAGCCTTGGAAAAGGCGCCAGCGAAATTTACAATCTCGGCATTCAAAGCATCATGCCCATTGTTGATGGTCCAATGTCTCTTGAGGATGCGCTTTCGCATGCGGATACCTTGTACCTCTCGGCCGCAGAACGTGCCTTCAGGCTGGTTGAGGTGGGGCGGAGTATCGGGGGGGAATAGTTTCGACTATAATAGAAAAATTGTCTCATAAATTGCAATTCTTCGTCTATAATCGAAGATTTGTTGATTAAAAGCCGTTTGCCCCCCCCCCCCCCCACTTTGTAGCAAAAATTCCGCTCTATCAAGACGGAGTTTGATACAGCGTTATTTTTGCGATGAAAAAGACGCTTTTCCCCTCGTTTTGTAGCAAAAAATCCGCTCCATCAAGATGGAGTTTGACACAGCGTCATTTTTGCGATTCCATTCATCTAATAAATGCCTTGCGTCAACGAATCCAACCACTACGCCAAAACTATGCCAACGTAAGGTAAAATAGAAACAATATTCTCACTACAGCCGAGCGCACACACAAAACACAAGAACGAGGTAAAATACATGCCATCCACATGGGGACAATCAATAAAAGTAAGTATATTCGGAGAATCACATGGTGAAGCCGTAGGTTGTGTCATCGATAACCTTCCACCCGGAGAAGATGTCGATCTCGAGTCCATCAAAAAGCAAAACCGCCGCCGCCGTCCAGGCCAAGCCGCATGGGCCACTCCACGCGACGAAAAAGACGAAGCCCAAATCCTCTCCGGTGTTTACAACGGAAAAACAAGCGGTACCCCTCTTGCTGCCATAATCTGGAATCACGACCAACATTCCAAAGACTATACCATCCTAAAAAACAAACCCCGCCCAGGTCACGCTGATCTCACATCCCTGATGCGCTACAATGGCGCAAATGATCCCCGCGGCTCAGGTCATTTCTCCGGTCGTATCACTGCGCCACTTGTTACAGCGGGTACGATCTGTAAAGACATCTTGGCGTCACGTGGTATTAAGATAGCTGCACATGCGCTTGAAATAGCGGGAGTACAAGATGACTCGGCAGAAGTTGTCACAGGCGAAGATATCGACCTGCTAGCTGTTGCCGATAAATCCTTCCCAACCATGAACGACGCCGCTGGTGAAGCAATGCAAGCTGCAATTCTTGCTGCCAAAGAAGATAAAGACTCCGTTGGCGGCATAATTGAGGTTGTATGTTACGGCTATCCAGGCGGAATCGGTTCTCCGTTTTTCGGCGGCATTGAGC
>CAZNNL010000080.1:0-5448 GCA_964574395.1 uncultured Oscillospiraceae bacterium
GCCAAAAATGACGCAAATTTGGCACTGGCGATTAACTCTCGGTGCATTATAACAAGTAAAAAGCTCCGAGAGCGATAGCTTACGTCTCAGAGCCTTTATTTTCTTCACAACTGCTTAATTAATATAATTAGGCATTAGCTTGATTTAACTATTTCAAATCGTCTGTAACGTTCTGTTTTTTCATTTTCGCAATAAGTAAAAATACACCTGAAAGTAAGAGCGTTACACCAATGATTCCAAATGTGTTGGTGCCTGACTCACCTGTTCGCGGCAGCTCGGTTTTCGTAGTCGTAGCATTAGTTTCCGCTGTGGTAGTAGTCGTGGCTTCTAGCTTTACGGCAGCAGTCGTAGTTGTTGTAGTTTCGACTTTGTCGCTTGAGGACGTAGGTGTTGTAGCTGTGCCATTACCTCCATCGCTTCCCGCTTGTGTGGGGTCGTTTGGGTGTGCGGGATCTTCTGGCTTTGGGTCTTCAGGTTTCGGCTCCTCGGGTTTTGGTGCTTCAGGCGCATTTTTGATAATGACACCTTGAACGTAGTAGACCGAAAAGCCCGTTGCAGTAAAGTAAACTCTTTCACCAACAACTGTGATTGGGCTTACCAATTCTGGTCCATCTGGTCCTACATGAAAAACTTGTAATGATTCAGGTTGTAAGTCTCCAAATGGTAAATCCACCTCGACAGATTCGCCAGGTTTTGGTTGAATCTTATTCCCCTCTAAATCTTCAAAATGCAGGTCATATACATGTGTATTAACTTCTGCAATTTCTCCTGTTTCTAAATCAGGCACTTTAGCAAGATGCTTAGTAGGGTTATCAGTTAATGTTGTAGCTTCCTCGATAAAAACGACTTGATCCACAGGAATAGCAAAGGTTGATTCATGCACTTTGGCAGAAGCAACATTTTTAGCATCGCTTTTCTGAGGTCGTGGAACAAGAACAACAACTGGCACATTATTTTCTTCGTTAACTGTGGTTCCGATTGGGCTCCAAATAGCCTTAAGCGTAATTGATTTTTCTAAATCTACATCGACATACGTTTCTTCCAGCAAAGACTCTGGCACAAAGGTTCCATCAGAATATTCATAGCCCATAAAGCGATGACCTGTACGAATGGGGTTAATACGATAAATGGCATGTGTACCGTCAAATGATCCAGCCTCCCAAGGATACAGTTTTTGGCCTTTATAAAACTCTTGAGAGTAAATATTATCTGAATAACTTAATTTTCCGCCGTTGGCATCAAATTTGACCCAGTAAGATTTTTCCCAAACTGCCGTATATGTAATGGGTTTAACAGCAGGCTGATTTAAGAGAAAGTCGTACCAATCAAAGTAATTGCCTTCGTTATCAAGCCAACCCGTCTGTATATATCCAGCCCTAATAGTCTGATATGAAGGAATCATTTCTCCTTTAGCAACGTAAACGGTGATTGTGGGACTATCGCCATATAATCCACCATTTCCATTAAAGGTTATAGGGTATGCTTCGCCCCACTCCACTACGAATGTTCTTGATTTGTCCGCTATTTTTTCTCCCCAGCGGTCATATTTAACTCCCTCAGAAACCCAACCGATGATGTCGAAGCCAACTCTTTTCTCAGGCTCTTGCATGGCAAAGGGTTTCCCTTTTTCTACTTGTATTGTCAAAACAGATGAATCATCAGCAAATTTTCCACCATTAGCATCAAAAGAAATATCTACGGTTTCAACCCAAATCGCTGTGTACGTTTTTGATACATCAGCAGTTATTTGGTCCCATTCTCCGATTGTTTCTCCACTAATTGTCCAGCCTGTTAATTTATACCCTAGTCTAATAGGAGTTAGCGGATAAGTTGTCGAACCTTTTTCAAGTGTTACAGTCTCGCTACTTGAATCATCAGCAAATTTTCCACCATTAGCATCGAAGGTAATATCTACAGTTTCAGCCTTTATTTTTCATTCAGCTCTATAAGTTTTAGAAATATCGGCGACTTGAGTTGTCCAATCAGTAACCAATTCATTATTCAGGGTCCAGCCAATTAAGTCGTAACCTTCTCTTTCGGCGAACGCCCACCAAATCTCGCTATCTTTAGGATAAGGATTTTCTGAAACTGTTTCACCATCCGCAAATTCTCCACCATTAGCATCAAACGTTATGTCTACGAATTCCATCTCCATGCCTTCGACAGCATTTGCCAGTGGCATAATTTCAGATAGTGGCGTTAACGTAGGAATAACTGCAGAGGTAAACAAATCACCTTCTGCATCCGCGTCAATAGCATCCAATAACAGACTTTCACCAATCGTACTCCGCGTATCTGCCTCTACACTAGCAACGCTGGGTAATTCAACACTTTCCTCCGTTAGTTCAGTTGCCCGAACAGCATGCTTAGGTAAAATACCTAACAACAAAGTCAGCAATAAAAATACTGCTAATGAACGCTTAAACCAAATTGATTGACAAAAACTTTTCATAAAAACCTCCAATGCTATTGCTTCTACTAGACTTAAATTAGTGTGTTAAGCAGTATTCGTCAATTGCGGCAAAAAACAATTGTAATTTCGATTTTTGTTTGTTGATTTTGCCACAGTATTTATTCCATAATATGACTGAAGTATAAATAACAAAGAAATCGAAACAGGATGATCAGTCATGCTGAGGAGGGCGATATGCTGGGGAGCAAACTAAAGGATTTATTCAAAGCATCTGGATACTCAATTTCATATATTTCTAAAAACGCTAACGTGGATCGTTCTACAATATATAAATTTTATAATAATGAAAGAACGCCAACACCAGAACAGTATCAACGCCTTCTTGCCCTGTTACAGCCTAGTAAATTGGAAAAACACTATCTAGATTTATTTTATGGCAAAGCGCGTCTTGGCGAAGATTACCACGATGCTTTCATTTATGTCCAAGAGATGTATCAAAGTTTGAGCCAGATTCTTTTAAACAAATCGAAAATAGAAATCTCCTTCAATTTGTATTCGGAAACAACACAGAAGGACGTCATTTTGTATACATCAAATGCACAAGTGCAACACGCTTTGGAAGTAGCCCTATTACGTCACAATGCATCTAACCCACAAGCTATTGTCAGAGCATACATTCCCTACTGTTGTCCTGCATTTAGCAATGCACTTGTAAATTTGCATTCCATGCATAGCAATTTTAAAGTTTCTGTACAACATCTTTTTGAGGTGCAAACACAAAATGATGGCTACATTGAACGTGATCTGCAATTAGTCACACCCGAAATGGTTGCTCAAGCAGTATATTTATCGTCCCTTCCTCTATCTCTTTATCGTTCTGCTTGTGTCTATGTTCCAGACATGTGGCATCAAAAGGCTTGTCAGGGCTTTGATTTCTCTATCCTCATCGGTGAACACATTTATCTCATTAATTCGGATTTGGATAGTATGTTGCAAGTTTCTTCTGAAGATCTTTATACTTTATCTAAGCGCTATTTTGATGATGCTTTTGGCAAAGCCATCAAATCCTCAATTGCAACCGAATCATCAAAGGATTTAGTATTTGCGATAAAAAACAAACTCGTTTCTGATCGTTGCCGATTATTTATTAGGCATGTTCCATTTCTTGAGAAGTATTTTTATAAATTAATCTGTGAGGGAAAAATTAACCCACAACTCAAACACGACGAGGCTCTTCCCTATTTCAAAGCTTTATCAAGTGACGAGGTAATTCCTTTACACATCATATATTCAAATAAAGGGATCGATACGTTCTTAAAAACCGGTGTCATAAGTAGTCATCTTTCTTCCTTGATTGACCCTTTGTCGGAAGCTGATAGACAAACTATTTTTAACGCTTTTAACGAAGAGTGCAAAACAGAAAATACAATTTTTCGGGAATTTGATTATGACGTTCTTCCTATCCCTCAAGATAATGTGCATTAAATATTTGGCGAATCAGGAGCGTATTACTACAGTGATTCTGACAATGCACCACTACATATAAATGTAGTTCGTACTGGATTCTTTTCGGACATGGTTCTAAAAGTTATGAATGCCACAAGTGATTGATTTCAAGAATCCTCATCCACGTACTGATTTCTTCTCTACTACTTCGTTAAAGTCTTAAAAGTATCAGGACATTTGTTAATTCTGTCAGTATAAGTGCTTCACATTGCAGGGGGCCTTTGTTATAGTTTTAATTATTAATCGTTCTGAAGAGAACGAATACTTTTGGAGGTAGAAATGGCAGACAATAACGCAATCGCATTACAAAAGCATAAAGAGTGGAAAGGTAAAATAGAAGTCGTAGCTAAGGCTCCTGTTGGTACCAAAGAAGAACTCGCTATTGCTTATACACCTGGTGTAGCAGCCCCATGTTTAGAAATCTCTAAAGATGTTGATTTATCTTACGAATACACACGTCGTTGGAATCTAGTTGCTGTTGTGACTGACGGTACAGCAGTTCTAGGTTTAGGTGATATTGGCCCTGAAGCTGGTATGCCTGTTATGGAAGGCAAATGTGCGCTGTTCAAAGCGTTTGGCGACGTTGATGCTTTCCCGCTTTGCATTCGTTCAAAAGATACAGATGAAATCGTACGCACAGTTGAACTGTTAGCCGGTTCATTTGGTGGCGTTAACTTGGAAGATATTTCAGCTCCTCGTTGTTTTGAAATTGAAAAACGTCTCAAAGAAGTATGTGATATCCCCATTTTCCACGATGACCAACACGGTACAGCAGTTGTCACCCTCGCAGGTATGATTAATGCACTGCGTTATTGTGGCAAAAAGATGGAAGACGTCTCCGTCATCGTTAACGGTGCCGGCGCCGCTGCTATCGCCATCACAAAGCTACTCTTCGCTTGCGGCCTAAAAGAAGTTATTCTTTGCGACCGTAAAGGCGCTATCTACGAAGGACGCGATGGCCTAAACGAAGCTAAAGAAGAAATGGCCAAAATCACAAATAGCCAGAAAAAATCCGGCGACTTAGCCGAAATCATCAAAGGCGCTGACGTGTTTATTGGTGTTTCCGCTCCTGGCGCACTGACTGGCGACATGGTTAAGAGCATGGCAAAAGACCCCATCGTCTTCGCATGTGCCAACCCAATTCCTGAAATTTATCCTGAAGAAGCCCTTGCTGCTGGCGCTAAAGTCGTGGCAACTGGTCGTTCTGACTTCCCCAACCAAGTCAACAACGTGCTCGCCTTCCCTGGCATCTTCCGTGGTGCATTGGATGTGCGCGCATCCGACATCAACGACGAAATGAAGATTGCCGCAGCGCAAGCTATTGCTGATCTTATTTCTGACGAAGAACTGACCCCTGAATACATTATGCCTGCCGCTTTTGACAACCGTGTTAAAGACGCTGTTGCAGATGCAGTAAGAAAAGCTGCCAGAGATTCAGGCGTAGCCAGAATCTAAGAGCTTATCCACTAAGTCTATCGAGTAGGAGGCTAGTCATTAATTGGCTAGCCGACCTCTCACACCACCGTACA
>CAZNNL010000081.1:0-5160 GCA_964574395.1 uncultured Oscillospiraceae bacterium
GCGTGGCTAGTGCAATGGGGCTGCCTGAGGATGCATACTTTAAAGAGGGGATGGGCTTAGAAAGCATGCGACTACGTTGTGAGGCTTTGGGTGGCAATTTTATCATTCGCAAAGAACGCGGCTTCGGTATATTTATGACGCTACCGAAAGTCAAAGCAGAATCAAAGTATAAGGCTGGCAAAACCAATTAATATACGATAGCTAGGGAAAGTGGTTAAATGGAAAAATTGAAAATTTTAATAGCTGATGATGACGTGCTTGCCGCAAATTCATTAAAAATTATTGTAGAAGCTAGCGGTGGGTTTGAGGTAATTGCCCTAGTACATGACGGGGGAGAAGCCTACTCAGCATATGCTGATGTGCGTGCAGATATTTGCCTGCTCGACATTCAAATGGGAGAAAAATCCGGCTTAGAGGCTGCCGAAAACATTCTGGCTTTAGATCCAGATGCCAAAATCATTTTTTTGACAACCTTTAAGGATGATGACTACATTCGTCGCGCACTTGAAATAGGGGTGAAGGGTTACATTCTCAAACAAGATTACAATGCAATTGAATCCGCCATTTATGCAGTTGCGGAAGGACAAATCGTGTTTGGTTCAGAGATTGTCTCTAAGATTCCTGATTTATTAAAGGGTAGTAAAGCTCAATCCGATGCTCCAAGCTTTATAGCAGACAGCGAGCGAAAGACGCGTATGATGCAAGCGACCGGGCTGAGTGAGAAAGAGTTGGACTGTATCGCGTGGGTTGCCCAAGGCCTTAGCAATAAAGAAATCGCGCAAACTTTATATTTAAGCGAAGGCACCATCCGCAACATGATTAGCCAAATTCTGGAGAAGCTGGATTTACGAGACCGAACACAGCTCGCCATCTATTATTTGAAACAATAGTTATCATTGATGCAAAAGGCTTGGTTTCTCAACCAAGCCTCTTTTTAAGCATGTTATTTCTTACTAATCTAGCAACGCTTAACTACACACGTTTGATTGGTGGACCGGAGTAACCCCCGCCATCATTGTGGTCGTCATGGTCATCATAATCGTCGTTGTCTTCGTCATAGTATTCGTCATCATCGTAGAAAGCATCGTTATCATCTAGAGGTGCGTTCTTGAAAATAGATGTAATCCGAGCACGGTTTAGATAAGCGACATAGCCTAAACCACCTGCCAAAGCTACGAAGATAATGATTAATAGGATGGTTAAGAAGTCCAAACCACCTTTTTTATCGTCTGTCTTTGCTGTAGTTGTGGAAAGCGAAATCAAAGCGGAAGTTGGAGTAGGGCTCGGGCTAGTGTTGAGCGCTTTTGGATCGTACTTGATGAAGCCCGCATCTGGATTGTTTGGATTGTAAATGTACAGGGCTTTATCTACTTGACCTTGTTCGGCGGCGTAGACGAGTGTGGTCCTTTTGCCACCTAATTGAGACTCATAAGCAGACATCGGTGCACCGTTAATACTGATGCTCCTGTAACGGAAATCAGGTGAAGGTGCGGGAACGCCGATTGGGCTGACAATCCAAGTTTTACCAGCGACTTGGAGCGAGACGTCGTCAAAGTAGTTATAGAGCGCATTGTTCGTCGCATCGTAGAGATAGAACAAGGCGGAGGCGTCGTTAGAAAGCGCACCGTAAATCAAGGGCAACGAACCCGCGCGCGTGAACAGCGTTGCGTCTGTGCCTTGGAAAGTACCTGTCGTCATGCTGAAGCCTGCGGGGGGCACAACATCATTGGCAGGGATAATGGCAAAAGTATCATTCGTCCCGTTTCCCTGAATATTGAAATGCGTTGGATCAGTCACAGGTGCCTCTGTGGGTGCTTCTGTAGGCGCCTCAGTTGGGGCTTCCGTCGGTGCTTCGGTTGGTGCTTCAGTAGGAGCCTCTGTTGGTGGGTTGGTTGGTGCTTCGGTAGGTGGGTTGGTTGGCGCTTCAGTAGGAGCTTCGGTAGGAGCCTCGGTCGGTGCTTCTGTAGGCGCTTCGGTTGGGGCGTCTGTGGGTGCTGCGGCTTCAACAGCCAAATAATAGGTTGCAGTTACGCCGCGGAATTCATCCGTTGCGTTACCACCACTAGCATGTACAGTTATCGAGCCATATGATGTTGTGCTTGGAGCAGTAACAGTAACATTAAACATGTTACCTGAACTTGGGTAGTTGTTCATCCAACCCCCTACATACTTTGGGGAGTTATCATCAACATCACCATAAGTAACTGTAAAACCTGGAGCATCAACCGAGAGAGTAGCCTCAATTGCATACAAAGTAACATCACTCGACCAAGTCACGGTAAAAGATTTAGATTCTCCTGGAGTAAATACATAGTCACCACCAGAAACAGTAAGGCTTGCTGCATGAACAGGTTTTGCCAAAGTGAAAAAAGGTAACAATAAGCTCAAGATAAGAAGTAACTTAAGACTAATAGCACTTTTGTGAGCTTTTTTGGGCATAATGGATTCCATCCTTTTTAGTTAAACTTGCGCGATGTTTAGCGTCGACGCGGACGTCCGTTGTTTCGTGGGAGTCGTAAAATAAGAAAAATTAATCCAATTAGAATCAGAGAACCGAGCAACAAGGCTAACTTTACTCCAAGATTGGAACCTTCGTTTTTATCAGAAGTAGCGGTGGTGCTGCTTTCACTCTCAGGCTTTGCAACAGTCGTTTCTCCAGCTTTGGTTTGAGAACTAACAGTTGCTTTAGTACTTGTACTGCTAGCGCCAGCGCTGCTTGAACTTGTGACGGCAGTTGTGCTTGTTGGAGTCGTTTCTAAATTGGCTAGACTTACTTCATGACTGAGCATCATGGTCGCTGGAATTTCTTCACCATTAACCGTTGTAAAGAATGATCTTGCTAAGGTAACGCTACTATCGCCTGCAACTTTCATTTTAAAGTTGAAGTTTGCAAAGTCATACGCGCCTTCACCTAAACTACCACCATCTGCAGTAAAAGTAATAGCACCTGGAACACTGTCGTCAACACCAGAATTCATCCCATCAATCAGAAAACTATAGTCCATGTATTCGATTTGATCGGCATCATAAGTAATGACGAATTCGAATGAACTAACACTCGTGGGAACTTCGCCAGAAAGACCTAAAGTAAAATCACCTTGAGCGTTTATCTCGCCGACGTTTTGCCAACTAAGTCTTGCTCCTGAAGCAAAAACCCTAAAAGGCGTAATAATAGTCAAGCAAAGGAAGAGAGCAATTATCATTGCGCTCGGCAAACTTTTCCAGAAACTTAATCTATACTTTGTCATACAATCTTCCTATTCTGACAGCTTGGCTTTAGCCAATACTCTGTAGCCCCTTGATGTGTTTTTGGATTGCTATCATGTCAAAGACGTCTACGACACCATCACTATTAGCGTCTGCCGCGCCAAGCAAATTGCCAGGAATACTCTCTAACTGTTTAATATGCTTTTGAACTGCAATCATATCAAAGACATCAATCGTACCATCCCCATTCGCATCGCCTAATTTGGCAGGTGCAGGTGTTGGAGCTACTGTGGTTGGAGCTGGTGTAGGAGCAGCAGGAGTTTCAGCAACTACTGTTGTCCAAACTTCTGCAGGTTTGTTATTCCAACTGCCATCATTTGCCGTTGGGTAGGGTGCAGGTGTGTCGGGACTACCCTCAAAGACTGGAATTAAAAAGGTTTTGGATAGCGCCAGTTCACCGGCAGATTTATAGGCATTGTATTGTGCTCTACCTTCCAAAATTGGAGCTAAAGCATTGCCCATGTATTGATGCCAAATGTAGCCTTCTAAATTACCAGAATTGACATTGAATTTCTGCAAGTACTGGGTATTTTGGTTATTGTCTACATACTCTCTGCGAATAAAGCGTGAACCACCCCGAATGGCTTTTTCAACACTTGTCCATGGCAAATCCAGCGACTGGTTGGTCGCAGCGTTAGTCGTTAAGCCTGTTGCGTACATAATCCCGTTCAGCGCAGGGTTATCACCGTTGTAAGCACCAATGTTAAAAACGTTGTAATACTTTGTGTTGGGCCAAAGCTGACTAGCATTTAGTTTGTTTGGATAACCATAAGCTGCTATACGAGCGGCGGTGACTTGGATTTCACCAGTACCTTGATACGCTACTGTCGTACCTAGCGCAATTTCCTGTTTGATGCGTGCAGCCAAGAATGTTGGCAAAAGCTTCTCCTCGTTCGCGACCTTCTGAATAGCAGGTATCATCGCTTGCAATGCAGGATTACCAGAAAACATATTACTCAATGTATTTGTAGCAACTTGGTCACCATCTGTGGTTACGCGTTCGAACTGAAATATTTTATCTTCAGTTAATCCATTGCGAGGATCTAACAAGTATGCAATTGCATTGGGACTTGCAGCTACCCAGTTAGGATACTCCCTGATTGTATAGTTAAGCGCATAGTCGCCATACGTATTTGGTACTAGGTTACGAGAAACGTTAGCAGCTTGAACAGCTGTAACGCGCTGAATAGTGTAGGGGATAGGGAGAGCTACAAATTTCCAGTTTGGAAATTTTTCGTGCAAAGCCGTCAACTGTGCTCTATAAGATGGAGGAAAGGTATTCAAAACTGTTGCCCAATCCGCACTGACGCCAGGAGTAGGAACGGTTCCGCCTGATTGTCCACTTGGTTTGGGTAAAATCACTTGCTCATTATCGTTGGCGGCTAAGTACGCCGTACCAGAACCATAGGCAACTTTATACCAAGTTGTTCCTCCGGGTGTTTGGCCACCACTTTCGACACCTAGTATGCTTAGTGTTGTACCTGCAGGAACAGTCACGATAATTGAACTCGAAGTGGATGTTGATGTTCTTAAATTATAAGCATCAAGTACAGTGACTTGATCACCTTCAGAACCGAAGGCAACTACTTTTTGACTAGATCCTGGCGCAAACCCCATAAATACAAGAGAGAGAACAAGGAGAAAAGCCAATATCTTTGAATACTTTTTAGTTCTGTATAGCATGACATTACCTCAGCACAAACTTTCTGAAATATTCTAGCACGGGAGCCTAGATTAAGCAAAAAAATGGGGGTCTAATGTCTTGAAAATGTACAATAGTGACAAACTTACATTTGAGATACAAGATGTAGCGTGCTTTTGCCAGAAAATGTGGCGAAATTATGTATTAGTATGAGACTTTTGATAAAACGTTTTCATATATCATTAAATTTA
>CAZNNL010000082.1:0-5083 GCA_964574395.1 uncultured Oscillospiraceae bacterium
ATGCCAGCCTGTCACGCTGGAGGTCGAGGGTTCGAGCCCCTTCTGCGTCGCCACAATACAAGCCGATTCCCCGCAGGAATCGGTTTATCATATGCCCAGATAGCTCAGTCGGTAGAGCAGTGGACTGAAAATCCACGTGTCGTTGGTTCGATTCCGACTCTGGGCACCACACAAGAAGCCTGCAAACACTGCGTTTGCGGGTTTTTTAAATTTCAGAAACGTTTTCTATATTTGAGGAAATCTCCGTGAAACCTCCGTTGAGCAGCATCGAGCGCGTAGCAATAACCCCGCCCCCGCTATGCTTGTGGGCAGGCAAGCGTTATTCAAAAGGCAGCTAAATCAATTACGATTGGAACGTTCAAGCCCAACCAAAAGAAAAAGACAGTGCTAAAAACTAAATCGTTTTCTAAAAGTTCGCAAAATTTCCCTAAATTCTGAAAAATGAGTGAAGTCTTGGACAAATTCCTTATCGTTGATATCCAAAGCCAAATTTTTATCAGAACCCCACCTTTACGAGCCAACTTTTTCGATTTTGTTGGATTCCCAGTCCTGTTTTGGCCAACTTTTTCGATTTTGTTGGATTCCCAGCCCTGTTTTGGCCAACTTTTTCGATTTTATTGGATTCCCAGCCCTGTTTTGGCCAACTTTTTCGATTTTTCATGAAATATCGAAAATCTTGTCCACAAACCTCAGCCCAAAATTGAAATATCGAAAATTTTGTCCACAAACCCAACCAAATCCCGCACAAACGAAAAACTTGTCACGCTTACAAACAAATTATGTACGTCTCCAGGTTCTTGAACTGAAAAGTACAATGATTGGAAAAATTTCTAGACGACCCATAATCATCCCGAGGGTAAGGGCTATTTTTGACAAGTCGCTGAGATCGGCGTAATTGCCACTAGGACCCACAACGTCTAAGCCTGGCCCAATATTATTAAAAGTAGCAGCAACCGCTGAGAACGCTGAAACAAAGTTTGGGGCATTGATCGAGACAATCAGTAATAATATAGAAAAAATACCAATATATGTAGTTAAATAGAGACTTATTTGTGCTACCAGGTCCTGATTTAGCTTTTTTCCTTCGAATCTTAGAGCGAGAAGACGATTAGGGCTTAAGTTACGGCGTATTTCTTGAATGCTTGCTTTTACATAAATAGCGATTCGACTTATTTTTAAACCACCAGCCGTTGAGCCAGCCATCGCCCCGATAAACATTAACCCAAGTAAGATAATATGTGAAAAAATGGGCCAATTATTGTAGTTGTAGGTAGAGTAGCCCGTCGTAGTAATTATGGAACTCACCGTAAAAAAAATATCGCGGAATTGAAGAGCTAAAGACTGATAATGCGACATTGTATTTATAAAGATAAGTCCTATGGCTGCACAGATAATACCTAAATACCAACGCAATTCTTCACTCTTAAAGAAATCTCTAATATGACCAATGAGTAGCGCGTAGTAAAGGTTAAAGTTTATTCCGAACAAAATCATGGCGATCCCAAGAACATATTCGGCATAGGGAGATTGATAAGCAGCGATTGAGGTGTTTTTTATAGCAAACCCACCCGTACCTGCTGCGCCGAAAGCATTCAAAGCAGAATCAAACAAAGGCATACCACCTAACCAGAGCAAGAGAATCAAGACGAATGTCATCGTGAGATAGATGATGTATAAAATTCGAGCGGAGCTGCGGACACGAGAGCGAATTTTACCAAAAATAGGACCGGGGACCTCGGCACGCATAATAAATACGTCATCGGATTCAATCTTTGGCATCACGGCAAGTGCGAAAACTAAGACGCCCATGCCGCCAATAAGGTGGGTGAAGGAGCGCCAGAAAAGCTGGGAGTGACTAAGGCTCTCAACATCTCTAAGGATACTTGAACCTGTGGTGGTAAAACCTGATGCAGTTTCGAAGATTGCATCGATTGGATGAGGAATGCTACCGCTGAAGATAAAGGGCAATGCACCAAGTATGCTGAGCAAAATCCAGGAAAAAGCTACTACCACAAAGCCTTCACGCATATAATATTCGTCGTTTTTTGGCCTTGATTTTGCCATAATAATACCGGGGACGATACAAACAAGCATGCTCAGTAAAAATGGCCAAACGCCATTCCAGCTCTCACCATAGATCAAAGCAATAAAAATCGGTGGAAGCATTAACACAGCAATAACACAAAGAATACGCCCGAGGACATAGCGTAACATTGGTAAATTCATATAGGATTTCGTCTCCTTGCTTCATTCTTATAGACTTCAAGTGGACCAGAATATGTTACACGATAGCGAATCTGCAATACAGACCTAATCACGTAGAATATCTGAAATATCCTGGAAATTTGGGTGCTTTGTGACTACCACAACCTCATCGCCTGGCAAAATCATATCCGTACCACTGGGATAAATTACCGATCCTTTACGGAAAATACTAGTAATTAACACTCCATTTTTGGTACTTAAATCCTGTAAGGTCTTATGGCACACGGCACTGCCCTCACGCACATGGAACTGTAAAGCCTCTGCTTGACCGTCCGCTAATTTGTAAAATGCCTCGATATTCGATCCCTGGGAGTTTTCAATCGAGCGCACAAAACGAATAATTTGATTGGCAATGATGCGGTGTGGGGTGACGATGGATTGAAGGCCGACATTGTCGAGAATCTTGAGTAAGTCTGTGCGATTGACTTTGGTTATTGTTTTTGCAACGCCCTGTTTTGCCGCATATATTGACAGAAGAATATTTTCCTCATCAATGCCTGTAAGAGAAATCAGCGCATCAAAATTCTGGATGCGTTCTTCTTTTAACAGTATTTGGTTGGTACCGTCTCCGCAGATTATTTCTATATTGGGAAATTCAACGGATAACATTTCGGAGACCGTTTCTTTGGCTTCAATGACACGACAACGGATATGCATTTTTTCTAACTTTGGCAAAAGATAGCGCGTAATCCGACCGCCCCCAACGACCAACGCAGTGCTGACATGCCAGGGCTTCTTCTGCCCATCTTGACAGAATTTTCGCACTTCATTTGGAGCGCCGCTGAGATAGAGACGGTCACCTGCTTTGAGGACAAATTTTCCGTCGGGAATGCTGGCTTCGTCATGCCTTACGACGATACAAATGAGAACGTCGCCGTATTTTCGCCCGATTTCTCGAAGTGTTTTACTGACCAGACTAGAATTGTTTTCCAGGACAAACTCTACCAAGTTCATCCGCCCATGCCCAAAGGTTTCAAGCCCCAATGCAGTTGGGAATTCAAGGATGCGTGCAATTTCAGTAGCGGTTTCGAACTCAGGATTTATCATTAATGTGATACCCATCGAATCTTTGAGAAATTCCATCTGCCTAGAATATTCAGGACTCCTGACGCGAGCCACTATGTGTCCTGCGCCGAGTTTGCTGGCAGTAATAGCTGCGATAATATTAACCTCGTCATCGGGTGTCACTGCAATAAAAATATCACTTGACGCCACATCCGCTTCCATTTGCACATCATAAAGTGCAGCATTGCCAGAAAATCCAGTAATATCCGTCATATTGATCATTTGTTGAACGCGCTTTTCAGACTTATCAATAATTACGATATCATGGTCTTCTTTGCTAAGGTCACGGCAAAGCACTTCTCCGACCTTTCCAGCTCCACATATGACAATTCTCATCAATGCTCTCCTTCAACCTTTCGTCATAATGATTAGGTAAATTTATCCTAATGACATCACTCTTAACATGACATCCATCTCGACGCGTTTCACTTGCAAATTAGTTTATCTGTATGTTACTCCTATTCCAATATAGGTACAATTCCGTTAAAGCGTAACAAGAAACATAAAGAATAAATCTTTGTTCATGGTTCCCATAGGTAGGCAGCTATTTCTCAGATAAAATGAAATTGTCTTTACATTTGAATTGATGCCTAGCACTTTGGAGGTGTCTCATGAACGGAAGAACAGTTGTTGGAGTTTATCGAACAGAAGCAGAAGCGAATTCTGCTGTAGTCCGCCTGATTGAAGCAGGCTATTCACGCGATGATATTTCTGTCATTGCTAAAGACCCCGAACGTTTTACCCATTTAACAACAGTAGAAGAAGTGGCCGGTGATACAACTGAAGGTGCCACAACTGGCGCTTTGACAGGTGGTGCAATTGGTGGTTTAGGAGGCCTACTCTTAGGGCTAGGTGCATTAGCTATTCCTGGCATTGGTCCCATTATCGCAGCTGGGCCAATTGCAGGGCTGATTGGAGGAGCACTCGCAGGCGGTGCAGTAGGTGGACTCATTGGAGCACTTGTAAATCTTGGACTCAGTGATGAAGAAGCACAATCTTATGAACAGAACCTCAAAGACGGTGATATCCTTGTGGTAGTCAAATCAGATAATGAACGCTTCGATCGCGTGCATGACATATTCAACTCACCTGAAGAAGAGTACTATAGTCGTTACCCTAGAGAGGAAAACAGAATCTTTGGTGAACGTGTGGATGATCCTGAAGACTTTTCACGCAACGATGGGCGCCAGCCACTGGACCCAATAGACCAAGTGGATCCTACAATGGATGCATATATTGAACCAAATCCGATTGATTCTATAGATAAACCATCTGATCCTTGGGTCGACCCGTATGCTGAAGATCCCAGAAATAATCTAAGTCGATAATTCTAAGTTTGACACGCACAAACCCAAGATGAGCCTTAAAAGCACGTCCCTAATCCGACGCCAACACAAATTTAACAAAAAAAGGTTTATACTAAAGTTGAATCCTAGTTTAGGATTAGCAGAACAAGAGCCGACTAGAAATCGTTGGCAATAAAATATAAACACCGACGGGAGAGTGACCCCCGAAAGTTGGACCAGAAACGGAACCCAACAGGAGGGGGTTATTTATGCTAAAAAAGAAGTATTCAAATGAATTCAAGCTCATGGCTGTGTGGGC
Organism: uncultured Oscillospiraceae bacterium; assembly: GCA_964574395.1. Lineage (GTDB taxonomy): Bacteria > Bacillota > Clostridia > Saccharofermentanales > Fastidiosipilaceae > JAXGQD01. The sequence continues at coordinate 4,936 of CAZNNL010000082.1, forward strand.
TGTCGTGTCGAAATGACGCAAATTTGGCACGGCGCCAGGTCTCACAGCCGGGACTGCCTGGCTGCGTAATCTTCTATCCATAGTTTTGGATTATATTTAATTGATAGACGAAAAACTGTTAGATAGAATGCATCTAACAACTGCTAGG
>CAZNNL010000083.1:0-4885 GCA_964574395.1 uncultured Oscillospiraceae bacterium
TTCTAACACAGGAATATGTAGCGATTACATATTTATTCAGACGTGAGACGATAAAGAAACTACCTGCATCAACAGTGCTTGCAGTTGCCATGTACAGCGGGTAATCTGATGGGAGTAGACATTGCGACCTATTCATTTCAAAGGAGGAACGCTCGATGAAAAACAGAAAAGTACGTTGGGGCATTTTAGGTGCCGGTGAAATTGCGAAAAAGTTTTGTGCGGCTATGCCTTACACCAAAGATTCTGAACTTGTAGCCGTTGCATCAAGAACTGCGGGTAAAGCGGTATCTTTTGCTTCTTCTTGTGGGGTTTTAGACGTCGCAACGTATGAAAATTACGAAGCCTTACTCGCGCGCGATGACATTGATGTGGTCTATATCGCTAGCATTAACACCAAACATTATGAGGACACGTTACTTGCTTTAGAGCTTGGCAAAAACGTACTGGTTGAGAAACCTTTCGCGTTAAATGCTAAGCAATGCAGATCCATGATTGAAAAAGCCCAAGAAAAAGGCCTTTTCTTAATGGAAGCGATGTGGTCGAGGTTTAATCCCGTCAACTTACAAGTACGCGAACTAGTGCGTAGCGGACGTATTGGGAAGGTGGAGCGCATTGAGGCAGACTTTGGCTACTTCGGTGGTGAAGACAAGCTGGCCAGGCATCTCAATCGGGATCTCGGTGGCGGTTCATTACTGGATGTTGGCATTTATCCTTTATCATTCAACAGTTTCATGCTTGGTAGGGTGCCGTCCTATACAAACTCTTGTGCAGCTTTAGATCCCGATACTGGAGTTGACCGTCAATTTACAGGTCTAGCACTCGATGAAACAGCTTGCCTACATGTCAGCTCCGCATCTGTTGTGAACCAGTTAAGCAACGCAGCGCGCATTTATGGAAGTAAAGGTGCCATTAAAATCCCTGTCTTCTTTAATCCTAAAGAGGCGAGCGTAGTAGCCTTCGGCGCAGATCAAGAGGCGTCATTCGAACTAATAGAAAAAATAAGCAACATTACTGCAGCTAACGGTTACCAATATGAGATTGATGAGGTGGCTAGATTGCTTAAAGAGCAGAAGACAGAATCTGAAATCATGCCCTTAGCCGAAAGTTTGCGCCTGATGCAAGAAATGGATGCAATGCGCGAGGCTTGGGGATTGCGCTATCCCGGGGAAGACTAATAGTCGAACTTTACGAGAAGCAGATGCTTCTTCATTAATACGCAGATTTGTGGTAGAATCATTCAGCGTTTAAACGCAAATGTGGTTGAGACCACTTCAGGAGGAATTTCATGGCATCACAAGTTGAGAAAAAAGACAATAATATCGTAGCGTTACAATTAGAGTTCAGTGTTGAAGAATTTAAACACGGCATGGATTTTGCCTATAAGAAGAACGCGAAACGCTTTAATGTACCTGGTTTTAGGCCAGGAAAAGCGCCTATGTCCGTTGCCTTACGTTATTACGGAGAAGGTGTACTTTACGATGATGCAGTGGACCATGTTGTCGCACATGCATACAGTGAAGCCATTGATGAACATAAACTTGAACCTGTGGCCCAGCCTCATTTAAGCATCGACGAAATTGGCTTGGATAAAGGCTTGAAAGTTACCCTAGATATTACCGTTAAGCCTGAAGTACAACTCGGTCAATACAAAGGTGTCGAAGCTGTTAAACCTGATACCGATGTGAAAGATACAGAAGTTGCGGCAGAATTGGACCGCGTTCGCGAGCGCAATTCACGCATGGTAACAGTTGAAGACAGAGCAATTATGGACGGTGACACCGCCAACATTGATTATGAAGGCTTTTTAAACGACGTTCCTTTCGAAGGTGGTAAAGGCGAGGCTTACGATTTGCGTATAGGCTCAAACGCATTTATTCCTGGCTTTGAAGAAAAACTCATTGGTGTGGAAAGCGGAGCAGACGTTGACTTAGATATCACTTTTCCTGAAGACTACCACGCGGAAGACCTCAAGGGTCAGGCTGTCGTCTTCAAAGTACATGTCAATAGCATCAAGGTAAAAGAACTTCCTGATTTAGATGATGAATTCGCCAAAGATGTCAGCGAATTCGAGACTTTAGACGAATACAAAGATAACATTCGCGAAGGTATCCAAGAGCGCGCTGAAAAGAATGCAGACTCTGCCTTCGAAAATGCAGCCATTGACGCTGCTACCGATAACGCGAGTGTTGATATCCCTACCGTCATGATTGAAAACGAACTCGACCAAATGATGCAACAACAAGACAATCAAATGCGTCAACAAGGCTTTAGCTTAGAGCAATATCTGGGCTTCTTGAACCAAGACATGGCTTCATTCCGCGAACAGGGCAGAGAAGTGGCAGAACGCCGCGTAAAAACTTCCTTAGTTTTAGAAGCCATCGCCAACGCAGAAGCGTTTGAAATTAGTGATGAAGACCTGGACGCAGAACTGCAAAGAATGGCCGAAAACTACAAAATGGAAGTAGAAGAACTGAAAAAGACGGTCAACGATGACGCTAAGAGCTACATTAGTGACAATCTGAAAATTAGAAAAGCGATTGAATTGATCAAAGAAACCGCTTTGCCAATAGCTCCTCCACCAGTTGTAGAAGTGAACGAAAAGCCTGAAGATAGTGATGCCGAATAGAAGCTTGACTTTATTTGACATTCATTTACAATGGGTGAGAGAATGCTCTCACTCTTTGTTATATCTGTAACATTTTTGTGGCAAAACCAAGCCAAATCGAGAGTAAATATATTTAAGAAAGGGAACAATTATGAGTTTAGTCCCAATGGTAATAGAACAGTCTAGCCGCGGTGAGCGGTCCTATGATATTTTTTCGCGTCTTCTTAAAGAACGCATCATTATCCTGAGCGAAGATGTAAATGCTGTCACGGCAAGTCTAGTAACCGCACAATTGCTCTTCCTCGAAGCCGAAGATCCTGAGAAGGATATTCAATTTTATATCAATAGCCCAGGTGGTGAAGTCAGCTCTGGTCTGATGATTTACGACACGATGCAATACATTAAACCAGATGTGCAGACTATCGTGATGGGTATGGCAGCTAGCATGGGCGCTTTTTTACTTGCGGCAGGTACGCCTGGTAAACGCTTTGCTCTACCGAATGCTGAAGTAATGATTCATCAGCCTTCAGGCGGTGCGCAAGGCCAAGCAACCGATATTCGTATCGCTGCGGAACATATCCAAAAAACAAAAGATCGCTTGAACAGAATCCTGAGCGAACGTACAGGACAACCTCTGGATAAAATCAAAATTGACACCGAACGTGATTTCTGGATGTCAGCCGAAGAAGCCTTAGAATATGGGGCAATTGATAAAATTATGGAAAAGCGAGGCTAATTATGGCAGCTAAAGGCGGAGGCGGTGGTAACCGCAGCGGCATGGATAGTTTTGACCCCTTTGTGTGCTCCTTCTGCGGAAAGAGCGAAACACAAGTGGAACGCATGGTAGCGGGTCCGGGTGTCTATATCTGTAATGAATGTGTTGATCTGTGTGCCGATATTTTGGCAGAAGAAACAATTAAGCAGTATACGGAAAAGACAGCAGCCCATGATGACGATGATCAAGATCTGCCTTCGCCCGCAGAGCTTAAAGCAGCGCTTGATCAGTACGTGATTGGTCAAGATTATGCCAAGAAGGCGCTTTCTGTAGCGGTGTATAACCATTACAAGCGTATTTTTGCCAGAAAAATGAAAGAAATGAACGAAGTGCTTTCACGCTCGAAAAAGCAGAAAGCCGAAACGGCCAAAGCAGCAGAAAATAAAAAGAAATTGAAAACCGACGTGGAAGATGTTGAGCTTTCAAAATCAAATATTCTGTTGCTAGGTCCTACAGGTTCTGGAAAAACACTCCTGGCACAAACCTTGGCGCGTATTTTGGATGTGCCTTTTGCCATCGCTGATGCTACCGCCCTAACCGAAGCCGGTTACGTTGGTGAAGACGTAGAGAATATTCTACTGAAACTTCTCCAGAACGCTGATGGCGACATCGAACTTGCGCAACGTGGAATTATTTATATCGATGAGATCGATAAAGTTACACGTCGTTCGGACAATCCCTCCATTACGCGAGACGTGAGTGGAGAGGGTGTGCAACAAGCATTGCTTAAAATCCTTGAAAGCACAATCGCGAACGTTCCACCTCAAGGTGGTCGCAAGCACCCACATCAGGAATTTATTCAGATCGATACAAGCAACATCTTGTTTATCTGTGGCGGCGCGTTTGACGGCATTGAGAAAATCATAGCCGATCGTATTGGCAAAAAATCGATAGGCTTCGGTGCAGAAATCCAAGACAAAGCCAAAGAAGAAAGCAAAAAACTCTTACGCGAAATCACCCCACACGACCTTCTCAAATTTGGCCTCATACCCGAATTCATCGGACGTGTCCCAGTGGTTGTCACGCTTGAAGCCTTAGATGAAGAAGCGCTAGTTCGCATCTTGCGCGAGCCTAAGAACGCTCTGCTTAAGCAGTATGTTAAGTTGCTGGAGTACGATGGCGTTAAGTTAAGCTTCGAAGAAGATGCCGTTCAAGAAGTTGCAAAGCTAGCCCTTGCTCGTCGCACCGGTGCTCGCGGCCTTCGCTCAATCTTAGAAGAAATCATGCTCGATGTAATGTATGATGTCCCTTCGAGAAATGACGTCAAAGAGTGCATAGTCACAAAAGCAGCAATTCTAAAAGAAGCGCCACCAGAGTTGGTGCTTAAGAAAGACAAATCTGCTTAAAAAGTCTCACGTGTTGAAAATTTTAAAGCTCCGTTTCTCTATGCTAGTCGTTGTGGGAACCGGAGCTTTTTTGTAGCTGCTTGTGGTCGATGGATAAGAAGGATAATTGCTTTACATTCCAGATGATAAGTGGAATCGTAGTTCTAGATTCCAGATGAT
>CAZNNL010000084.1:0-1683 GCA_964574395.1 uncultured Oscillospiraceae bacterium
GCTAGGATTTATGATATAAAGGAAGTATATAAAAAAGATTATCGCTTGATATAACAGCATTTCACACTCACAACAGGGGGTACACACATGAAATGGCAAGATAGACGTAGAAGTTCTAACGTTGAAGATAGACGTGGCCAACGTTCCGGTGGTTCAGGTGGACTGGGCGGCCTAGGTGGGCTCGGTGGCGGTGGCATGAGAATGCCAGGTGGAAGAGCTGGCGCGGGTGGATTAGGAAGCCTGATTTTGATTGTTATCCTCGCTCTTGTCTTTGGTGGCAACTTGTTTAACGGTGGTGGGAGTCCGGGTGGCTTTCAAATTAACCAAGGGGCAGATCAAAACTATCAGGGGAGTGCTTCAGAAGAACAAATGAAGGACTTTGTCTCTGTCGTTTTGGCCGAGACTGAGGCATGCTGGCAGGAACAATTTAAGGCTCTGGGTCGTACTTACCAAGAGCCCACTCTTGTCTTGTTTACAGGATATGTCACTTCTGCTTGTGGCAGCGCATCATCTGCATCGGGTCCTTTCTATTGCTCCGGCGACTCAAAAATCTACTTAGATATGTCCTTTTTCGATGAACTGGCAAAAACGCTAGGCGCGCAAGGTGATTTTGCCATTGCATATGTTATCGCGCATGAAGTGGGACACCATGTTCAGTATCAACTTGGCATAGGACAAGAAATTGCCAGATTAAAACAACGCGTGAGTGAAGCGGAAGCTAATGCGCTTTCCGTACGTATGGAGCTCCAGGCTGATTATTTTGCAGGGCTATGGGCCAATTATGCAGAGCGTCAAGGCATACTGGAACTGGGTGATCTCGATGAAGCGATAAATGCGGCTTCAAAAATTGGCGATGACGTGTTAATGGGACCACATGCGCATCCAGATGACTTTACACATGGTACAGCCGCACAACGCGCGCGTTGGTTCAAAAAAGGCTATGAGTATGGAACCATCAGTGATGGAGACACCTTCAATGCCAGTACGTTAAAAGCGCTGCCACTACCCAGTTTCGAAATAGGACTTGCGGTATTGCCAAAAAAATCGGCACGCTTACTCGCAAAAGTAGCCTAAACAGTTCGCTTTTCTGATAAGATAAACGCATAGATAAAAATTTCTCAAATGTATCTTATGAATTTATACAGAATGAGCATGAGGAATATTTTAGGAGGTTTCAATGGCTAGAACCATAATTGAAGTATGTGCGTGTACGCGTTGTTCCATGATGGGATCGATGGAAATTGCAGATAATGTTCTTGCGCTACAACTTTTACTAGATGAAAATGATGAACCCAAATATGACATAGAGTTGAAATATATTTCCAGACCAGACTTGACAGAGGAAGATCCGGCTCTCGCCCCCATTGTCTTTGTCAATGGTTTGCTATATACGAATGCTGATGCTTCTATTATCATGGATGCAATCGTACGTGATAGTGAAAAGAGCCTTTCGGAAAACAATTAATATTTAAATATTTACTACGTAATTATTTTTAATATTTTTGGCAAAAGACTCTCTCCTTTCACAACGAACCTATTACCTAAAGCAGAAAGGCCTTAGCTTATGCAACAAAGCATGCGCGGTGTTTTTACGCCAGTCACAAAAATTCGTCGTGAAATTTTTACAGAGGTTGCACGTTTTGCCTATAAACGTGATCTGAAAAGCAAAGACAAGTTAGAATA
>CAZNNL010000084.1:1783-4764 GCA_964574395.1 uncultured Oscillospiraceae bacterium
CGTTGTAAAACCGCTTGCCCTTATGATTCGATTTTGATGTTTGATCGTCCTTGCGCCTTGGCATGTGGTGTAGACGCCATCGGTAGCGATGATCTTGGTCGAGCCGTAATCGACGATGAAAAGTGCGTCTCCTGCGGTCTATGCATGGCCAACTGTCCTTTTGGTGCCATTGCCGATAAGTCAGAGATCTTCCAAATCATCAACGCGATTCGTGCAGGAAAGCGCATGATCGCAGCGGTGGCCCCTGCTTTTGCCGGACAATTTGGTGCACTTGCGACGCCGAATAAAATACTTAACGGTATAAAAGAGCTCGGTTTCACAGATGTCGTGGAAGTATCCATTGGTGCCGACATTTCGTCTCGTCACGAAGCAGAACATTTTGTGGCTTCTGTCCCCGAGAAGCAACCGTTTATGGGAACCAGTTGTTGTACAAGTTGGGAGGCTTTTGCCAGAAAGAGTTTGCCGCCCGACATGGCGCAATATATTTCATCCGCCTCAACACCGATGGTGGCGACAGCAAAAATTATCAAAGAACGTTATCCTGACGCGGTCGTCGTATTTATCGGACCTTGCGTGGCGAAGAAAACAGAAGCATTAGAAGAAGACGTAAAACCATTCATAGATTTCGTCTTAACATTTGAAGAATTAATGGGCATGTTTGTGGCAAAAAAAGTCGAGCTCAACGAAATGCCCGAAGAATTTGATTCGCCCTTCGCTTCCAAAGAAGGCCGCAACTACGCCGTAGCATCAGGTGTGGCGGGCGCAATTGCCTCTTGCATCAAAGCTTTAGATCCAGCGCGTGGCGATGTTCCGTTTACGCACGCTGACACTTTGCGCGAATGTAAAAAAATGCTCCAACTTGCGAAAGTCGGTCGCTTGAACGGCCACCTCATCGAAGGTATGGCTTGTCCTGGTGGCTGTGTTGGCGGGGCGGGTACGCTGGCTACTTTGTCAGTCGGAACGAAAGCTGTACATGCTTTTGCTGATGCTTCCGGTTTTGAAACTGCGATGGAAAACCCACTGACGGTCAAGGAGTAGGGGAGCGCTACTTAATTGCCTGCGCCGTGTTTCTTTTGACCGTTACCTTCTTGAGCGCCATTGCCTTCTTGGGCACCCTTGTCCTGGTGTTTGCCGCTACCATGTTTTTTCATATGTTGAAACATGAGTTCTTCTATTTCGGGAATAGTAATTGATTCGGAATCGATAGTTTCCGGATCAATCCCGCTGTCTAGCAGTTCACGGTAGGCGCGGTACTTACCAAAGGACATGCCTTCGCGATGCGCTTCTTGCATGCTGTTGAAGGGCGCAGTGTAGGTTTGTACTTCAGCTTCAGAAAGTGATGCGTTCTTCATCCCGTCATTGTTATGGTAATGCTTCTTAAAAACTTCAAGTGACTCCATGAGCCTAGTAGTGTCTCCGTCATTACTGGCGATGGTGAAGCTGATGTTGGTCGCTTCTTTTTCTTGATCAAGCACTAAGCTAAGGGCTTCGGGAAGTGTTTTGTTTTTTAGAGAGAGATTGGCAAGGAGCAGTTTGCCATCCTCGTTGATTCCTTCGACAGAAATAACTTTGTCATATCTGTTAAGACCGAGTTCAACTGAAGGATTAATGTCAATGCTGATTGCCGCAACCTTCGTATTGTAGATACCGAAAAACAAACCACTTGCTATCAAGACAAGCACTAGGCTGAAAGCCAAAACGGCACGTTGTAAACTGAAAACAGGGTTCTTGGTCATCTTTCTTGACTGCAAGCGTTTTTCTTCTTCATTTCTAATAAAGGACAGAGTACTTTTCTTTAAGGCGTCATCTGCCTTAACCTGCCCAAGTAAATATTTAAAATCTTGAGAGATACGCTCATCACATCCCTGAGGGTTATGTTCTGCAAAATCATTAGGCTTGTTCATCGTTATCAACCCCCAAATCTTGTTTTAATGTTTTACGCGCGCGACCTAATAGTGAGTAAACGGTGTTGACTGGTTTATGTAAAATCTCAGCGATTTCGACCGCCGTGTATTGTTCATAATAAAATAAATAAACTACGTCCTTGTATTTCTTGGGAAGCTTGAGAACGGCTTCCAGCAGCGCGCCATCTGTTTCGTCTACAGTGATTCCTTGTTCGGCAATGGAATCTAATGGAATCACACGACGGTGGAAACTTCTGAGAAAATCTTTGGCTGCGTTGATTGTGACCCTGATGAACCAGGCTTTTTCATGATTATTACTGGCAAAAGGCTGCAGATACTGAAGATACTTCAAAAATACATTTTGAAATATGTCCTCGGTATCTGCCTGATTGCGTAGATACATAAAACAGATACGTTTAACCATGTCTGCGTACTCATCATAGGCTGCATTGAGTTCTGCTTCTGACCGTATACTGTTTATCACCAACACTTACCCTTAAACCTCTGATTTATGACCTTGAATCAATTATTTACGCCCTTTTTTCATGCCGCTACCATCGAGAGGACGGACACCGTCATTAACGCAATCACCACAAGAACCATCTCTGAGGCCTTCGCCTCTGCGCTTCTTATCAGCGTTCTGATTTAGCTTTTGCCCGCCTCCTTGTTTGCCTTTGAACTGTCTATTCTGTTGAGCGCCGCTACCGTCTTGTGGACAGTCTTCTCGTGTGCAGATTCCTGTCCCCGTTCCATCCATTGCTCCATTTCCGTAGCCTTTAGCTGAAAGGGAACCTACTCCACCGACTACCAATACCAATGCCATGATACCTGCCATTAATGTTTTTTTCATGTTTTTTGACCTCCAAAAATAATTTGAAAACGATTGGCTTTCACTACTAATACGATTCATAGAAGCGAATCCTTGCACGAAAAGAAAATTCATTGAAAAATTATAAAAAACTCTTGCTATTTCATAGAAAGAGAGTAGACTATGTGTTGAAACTTAATCTACCTTAGTAGATATATAATATTTTATCAATTTAGAGATTTTTAGGTTGTTTTGCATTACGCTTTTTT
>CAZNNL010000085.1:0-4626 GCA_964574395.1 uncultured Oscillospiraceae bacterium
AAGAACGGAAAGTACTGTGTAGTCAATAATACCTACGAGGCACAAGCAACCACAGTTTTCGTTGGTGATGGCTCAAGTTTTAATCTCGACTTGGCAGCTAACGAAATTCGCTGGTTTGAGATATAGCGCACGCATGAGCACCTGGTGCTACCTGAAAGGAATCACTAATGATTTACCTAGAGTCAACGTCCACGGACCCTCACTATAACCTTGCCTTAGAACAATATGTTTTTGATGAAATGGATCGTTCAGAAGAATATTTTATGTTATGGCAAAACGCCAACGCCATCATCGTAGGTAAGCATCAGAATACTTTTGCCGAAATCAACCGTGCCTACGTCGAAGAACATGATGTCTCTGTGGTACGCAGACTCTCTGGTGGCGGTGCCGTCTACCACGATTTGGGAAACCTCAACTACACCATCATTGCTGATAACAGCCCAGATGGGGGTTTTGATTTTGAAACATTCTGTCGTCCCGTTGTCGCAGCGCTCAATAAACTCGGCGTGCCCGCAGAAGTGAGCGGACGCAATGACATGACTGTTGATGGGAAGAAGTTTTCAGGAAACGCGCAATACATCAAGCATGGACGCATCATGCATCATGGCACTATCCTTTACAATGCAGATATGAACGCTGTGGCACAAGCGCTCGCACCTTCCCAAGATAAGATGGCTGCCAAAGGCATCAAGTCTGTTCGTAGCAGAGTAACCAACATCGAATCTTACATGAACGAACCTGTACCCTTGGAAGTGTTCAAGGAACTGCTAGTAGAAAAGATGTTTGAAGGCGAAAGCATTCCGAAGCATGAGTGGACAGCACATGATGTTCAGCGCACCAAAGAAATCATGGCCGAGCGTTATGGTCTTTGGGACTGGAACTACGGACACTCCCAACAATTCAGCGTCGTTAAAGAACGTCGTTTTGAAGGCATTGGAAAACTGGAGCTACACCTCAATTTAGAAAAAGGCTTAATTACTTCATTCGACGTGTTCGGTGACTATTTTGGTAACGGAGACAAAGAAGACCTGCAAAAAGCCCTAGTCGGTGTGCGCTTAACCGCCGCTGATTTAGAAGCTGGACTTGAGGGCATCGATATTAACAACTATTTCAATAATCTTAAAAAAGAACAGTTTATTGAGCTCTTGTTGCATTAATTAGTCATTTTATTTTTTGGTGGCTGGATTTGAAATGATGGTTGGCCAAAAACATCGACTCACGTAAATCGACTCCTACGGGAGTCGTATTTTTTGTCCATTGCCATCGGTCTAGCGCCCATTGTTGGCCAAAAACATCGACTCACGTAAATCGACTCCTACGGGAGTCGTATTTTTTGTCCATTGACACCGGTTTAGCGCCCATGATTGGCCAAAAACATCGACTCACGTAAATCGACTCCTACGGGAGTCATGCTTTTTGTCCATCGACCAACAAAAAGTGTGCTAAAATAAAAATACGATAAAAATTAACCGAAACAAACACAAGCAAAGACCAGTACCAAAATCCGATCGAAACAAGAAACGCGATTAAGACAGAAGACAAGCATTTCCCTAGATAGGGGCGCACTCAGATGACTTCAAGTGATTTCCGAAGACATGCACGCTTTGCTCTAAAAGGGCACTGGCCCAATGCAATGATAAGTGGATTTATCGCTACGATTTTGTCAGGTGTATATAGCCTTAGTATTGTGCAGAAAATAAACTGGCTGGAAATTCGTCTAGACTACCGCGACTGGTTTACAATTTTCCATCTAGGCAGAAGCATGAGTTCGCCATATGATTTATCTCCGTTCGTCAAAATGCTAGGAATTCTAAGCGTTATCACTATAGTTTTCGCAGGGCTTTTCAAGCTCGGATACGCAGCATACAACATCAATTTGATAGACCGACACCCCGCCAAGACTTCTGATCTTATTTCCTACTGGAGATATTTTGGAAAAGCTTGGTTTCTCTGGTTTGCCACCACTATTTTAATCACGCTCTGGACGATACTTCTGGTCATCCCAGGCATTATTGCCGCTTATCGCTACCGCATGGCCCAGTATCTCATGGCGGAAAACCCAGAGCTAACAGCATTGGGAGCAATCCGCTTATCTGGTAATTTAATGAGAGGCAGAAAAATGAATCTATTCTTGCTTGACCTCTCATTCATCGGGTGGTTGTTATTGAGCGCAGCAAGCTTCGGTTTAGGTTTTATTGTCCTTGGCCCCTACATGGCTTGCGCAGAAGCCGCATTCTATCACGAATTATCTGGCCGCTCTCAATGGCAAAACCCCAACAGCCAATTCTGAAAAAATCGCAGAAACCGCTACTCCGCCGCGGCTTGAAGTAAGTTCAGAACATCTTCCGCGTTGGTTTTGGCGCGCGCTTTTTTGTAGACTTTTTGGATTATACCTTCAGGGTCAATGATGAAGGTGGAGCGGACGATGCCGAGGCTGATTTTGCCATAAAGATTCTTCTCACGCCACGAACCATAGGTCTCAAGAACCTTATGTTTAGGGTCAGAGAGGAGTAAAAAATTCAAGCCATGCTTCTCGGTAAATTTGCGGTGACTTTCGGGTTTATCGGCACTTACACCAATTACGACGGCATTAAGTTTGGCAAAATCCTCGTTAAAATCACGGAATGCACAAGCCTGCGTGGTACAACCTGGTGTCATGTCCTTGGGGTAAAAGTACAAGACGACAGTTTTCCCGCGAAAGTCGCTGAGCGTATGTGAAACGCCATCCATGTCCTCTAGTGTGAAATCTGGTGCCATTGTTCCTGCTTCTAACCATTCAGCCATTTGCCTTCTCCTTTATTCGTGTGTGTTTGCGTTTTGCCATTATTATTGTGAGACCAAAATTCCTTCAACAATATCGGCTACATCTTCGCAACAATCCAATGCATCTTCCAATTTATTATAGATGGTCTGCAGACGCAAAACATCCAACGCTTCGAATTCACCACCATAGAGCTCGTACATCGCATCGAGGTAGACTGCATCAGCCGACTCCTCACATTGATTTATTTCCAGCACATACTGGCGCACCGCTTCTGGTCTACGCTCGTAGTCATGAAAAATATTACACAAACTCTGAATCGCCGAAGTCGCTTGCACAAGCAGCTGAACAAATTGATCGATATACTGATTCGATCTGCGTATATGCATCATGTAAAGATGCCTTGCGATTGAATCGATAGAGTCAGTTACCCGCTCGAGCGCTTGCAAAATCGCAAGCATCGCATCCTGATCCAAAGGCGTAATAAACGCCTGTTCAATTTGCCTGAGCGCTTCATGCATCAGCGCATCGCCCTCGTGCTCAATGCTTTTAATTTCAGCTAATTCATCTTTATCAACTTCCCCAGAAATGAAGGCATGCTGCATGCTAATCGCAGCGCGAGCGACGATTTGTGCACTCTTACGAAACATTTCAAAGTAATCCGTTGTTGATTTAGGTTTAAAAAAAGCCATGCAATAACCTCAATTTTATTCTAAATATATATACTCAATATTTTGGCAAAACCAAACCCCATCACCATACACGCCGGAAAAGTCAAAACCCAAGCCATCAGAATCTCATTCGCCACCGGCCATCTTACTTTCCTGAGACCTTCACTTGCAGCAGCCCCCATTAAAGCGGATGCCTTTGTCTGTGTCGTACTAAGCGGTATGCCCAAGACCGTAGCCCCGATGATACTAGTGGATGCGGCTACCTCTGCTGCAAACCCCTGATATTTCTTCAATTGCACCATGTCCATCCCCATATGCTTAACAATGCGATAGGCACCAAAGGAGGTACCAAAAGCCATAACTACGGCCACGATTATCAATATCTCAAGTGGGAGATCCCAGGCCGCTCCCTCGGGACTTTGGATTTGTTTACCCAAGACGCAAGTTATAAAAAGGACACCCATGAATTTTTGTCCATCTTGTGCACCGTGTGAAAAGGAGAGCAGTATACTGCTGAGAATTTGTCCGCTAGAGAAGAAACGGTTGGCGGTGCGGCGGTTGGTATTTTTTGCCAGCGTGATATTTCTTATTAATATGGTGAAGACGAAGCTTAGGCCAAAACCTATCAAGCCTGATACCACTAAACCATAAACTACCAATAAAATGCTGTCAGTGTTTATTGCTGACCAGCCTTCAGAAGCCAGTCCTGCACCCATGAGACCTGCTACCAGAGCATGCGTTTCACTGGTGGGGATGCCGAATTTCCATGCACCGACTGCCCAAAGTATTAAAGCGAGCATAGCGGATGCGATTGCCACTAAGCCCAATTGGCCGCTCTCGAAATCGACAATGCGCCCTGTCGTCGCAGCGACCGCTGAACCTGAGAGAATGACACCGAGAAAGTTGAAAACAGAAGCCAAGATGATAGCAACACTTGGGCTGAGTACACGTGTCGTGATGACAGTTGTTATCGCATTGGGTGCGTCAGTCCAACCGTTTACAAAAACAGCTAAACAAACAAGAATTACGACCAACAATAGGCCAAAAGTCATAAACATCCTTTCTTATAGGATTGCCATTTTTATTTAGGTGACGATTATTAAAAAAACATTTCGCCATTCTATTTATTAGCATCCAAAAGAGATTAACTTGATTCTAACATTATTGACATGCAAATTTAACCAAAGCACCCAT
>CAZNNL010000086.1:0-4593 GCA_964574395.1 uncultured Oscillospiraceae bacterium
TTTCAGCCCCAGCTACAAAGCCTGTAATCTGCACCCCACCGTTTACAGAAACAAAAGTGAACGTTTCTTCAGGTGTTGCGGTTAATGCAAATGGAGCCATGCTTACGGGTTCTAGATTTTTGGATTCGCTAACTGGTTCTGGAATACTGGGTTCTTCAACTGTAGCTTCGGCAGTAGATTCACTAGGTAACGATTCCTCAAGAAATGTTTCTTCAAGATGTGATTCATCCATACTTGGCTGTAAAACTTCAGTTACAATCTGATTTGCAGATATAACGGTGTCCATCATCGGCACGAGAACCATCAAAAAAGTTAAGATAAAAACAAGCGCTATTTCCCATTATTCTTTATCATTAAGGCACACTCCTATAAAAGATACACAATTAATGTTTAAGCATAACTTAATTTAATAAGCTTAGTTATTCATACCAACTTCTAATTTTACTTATACAAAAGCTTATGTCAACCATACCGCTTTAATATAATATCTATAGTTTCATAGTATCTCTCTTCACGTTTAAATAAAAAAACTTGCAGTCTTTAACAACTACAAGTCTTCTTAATTTGGTGGAGATGAGGAGAATCGAACTCCTGTCCAAAACCGCTTCCACGGGACCTTCTCCGGGTGCAGTGCATTTCTTTAGTATTCCCCTGCCCGACTCGTTATGCACAACGGTCGTATCCGGTAGCTTCATCAAATCAAATCAGTCACAAAGCTTGAACTGACACGTGCTCCGCATTAACCTACCGCGCGGTAAGGTCTGCTAATGACACCGGTGACCCGAGTCGCAGATAGCTCGGACCGATGAGCAAGCTGACTTAAGCAGCTGCTAAAGAATAATTATTGTCTGCAATTACTTACAGTTGCCCGTTTTTTAAAGTGGCCAACGCGCATCCACTACCCGCTTATCCAATTTCAACGACCCTGTCGAAACCAGTACATCCCCATATGGGGAGCTGAAATTATTCAGTACCCTTATTATAAACCCGAGATTGACTTAAATCAATTTTTAGGATTATTTGGAGATTTGAATCTTGGCGCCGTGCCAAATTAGTCGCAAATTTGGCATGGGAGGAGCGGGGCCAAACCCTACTCGTATCTCAATGCGTCAATTGGGTTTAATTTGGATGCCTTTCGGGCAGGATAAATACCAAAGAACAGACCAACCGCCGATGAGAACACTACGGCAATAGCGACCGCGGATAAACTAATCCGCGCAGGAAAATTAGCAAAATAACCAATAACTTGGGCGAGACCGATTCCAAATGCAATCCCTATTACGCCCCCAGCTAAAGTCAATATAACCGACTCGGTTAGAAACTGCTGTAAAATATCGCCTGTTGTAGCTCCAAGTGCTTTTCGCGTTCCAATTTCCCTGGTACGTTCGGTAACAGAAACCAGCATAATGTTCATGACACCTATGCCACCAACTAAAAGTGAGATGGCGGCAACTGCACTGATAAATGAAGTAATCATGCCCACGACACTATCGACTTGTTTTAAGATATCTGCCATGTTTTGCTTTCTGTACATTTCTCTATCAGCATTGTTGTGGCGGCGTTCCAGGGTGCGGATGGCTTGGTCACCGACGGATTCGACAAACTGCGGTTCTTTTGCCATTAGCATTATTATTGATATGCGATCGCCGCGACCGCTCAATTCAACAGAAGTTTTTCTTGGCATATAGATAATCAAAGGGATTTCACTGGCTGCTTCAGATGGCATCATCGAGAGGTAACTGGCACTATTCGAGGCAGATACGCCAACAATACGGGCGGTCATACGCCTTCCACCATTACTGAAATCGAGTGTTTCACCAACTACATCTTCTCGTCCAAAAAAGCTAAGTGCCGAGCTTAGTTCTATGATGATGTTTTTCTTCCCCTCACTATAATCGAGCTCAGCGAAACCCCGTCCATACTGAATATTCAGCGGGTTGATATACTCAAATCCTTGGTCGACGCCGGTAATCAAGGCCGCGGACGATTTATTGTCACTCTTGGCTGATGAAAATACTTGGTTTTGTGCAACTAATTGGTTTAGCTCTGGAATCTGTTTTTTTAGTGCATCTATATCAGCGGATGTTATGAAATCACTATTCGAAGCATTGTTGCGCTGGACGGATATCATCACCGTAGAGGCACCAATTTCGTTGAACTGTCCTAGGATGGCCTCTTTGCCGCCTTCACCGGCAGCTACCACAGCGATGACGGAGCCAATACCAACAATAATGCCAAGCATCGTTAGAAAGGCGCGCATTTTGTTACTGACCAAAGAAGACCAGGCCATTTTCAAGCTTTCACGTATCACTTGGCTACCCTCCTTTTTTTTCAATGTTGTCCAACTGCTCGCTTGCCATTTCTGCAGCACTAACGCGCTCATTCACTTGGTCGTCGACTATCTCGCCGTCTCGAAGTACAACGGTTCTTTCAGCATACGCCGCAATCTCCGCTTCATGTGTAATCAGTACAATGGTTGCCCCACTTTTATGCAAGTTGGAAATAAGTTGCATGATGTCTTTTGACGATTGGCTATCCAGATTACCTGTCGGTTCGTCGGCCAGTAAAATGGCTGGTTTTGTGACCATGGCACGTGCGAGTGCGACACGTTGTTTTTGCCCACCAGAAATTTCCGTTGGTTTATGTAGAATCCAAGATTCGAGGCCCACGCTTTTAATTGCTTCCATAGCTCTTTCGCGTCGTTCCAGGCGAGATACTGCCCCATAAACGAGTGGCAGTTCAACGTTTTCTAATACGTTCAATTTTGGCAAAAGGTTAAACGACTGGAACACGAAACCGATGTCTCTATTGCGCCGCATCGCCAATTCATCGTCGCCAAGTGCCATCACTGGCGATCCGTTTAATTCATAAGTACCATCATCAAAGCTGTCTAGTAGACCGATGATGTTCATGAGTGTGGATTTGCCAGAACCTGATGGTCCCATGATCGCGGTGAAGGATCCTTTTGCTACGCTTAAATCGATACCCTTCAAAGCTTCGAAGGTGACTTCCCCGGTACGATATGTTTTTCCGATTTGGTGCATGCGAATCGCATCATCCATCTCGCTTAACCTCTTGCCCTTCTTTTATCGTCCCGGTCGGATTGAGCACGACGATTTCGCCTACATCAAGCCCGTCACTAATTTCGGCAAAAACATCCGCCTGAATCCCAACCTCCACTTTGCGTTTATGCACTACATTCGCAGAGTCTAGGACGTAGACGTAGTAGGTATCGGTTTCCCTAGTAAGTGCTTCGGCAGGTATGGCTAGAACGTCTTTTACTTCACTGACTACAATCTCAGCGTCGATTGGGAAACCAATGATTAACTGATCCAGATCTTCACCATCCAAACTCATGCGGATATCAACCAGAGCTTCTCCAGACAACATGGCGCTAGGATCAGCCCCAAGTGGACTCATTTGCGATAAAGCTGACAAATCGTTAGAAGCTGCACTTGTTGTAGCAATCGGCGATTTAAAAATGACTTCTCCATTGAAGCTCAAATTGTCGGAAATGTAGTGCACTTTTTGACCTTTTTCTAAGCGCACAGCATCGTAGCGGTTAGCACGGAATGATGCGACTAAACTGCTGTCGTCGTAAATGACCATAGCTGGTGCTTCTGTTGTCCCAAGTGCAGTCGTGGCGGGATTTGGTGCTACGGGCTCTCCGACTTCGGCATTAATGCTTACGACGAAGCCATCGACTTCGGCTTTGATTTCCGTTTTGGCGTTATCTAGGGCTTCTTGGGCCTGTGCTTCAGCCTCTTTCAGCTGCTCTACTAAGGCATCACCTTGCGCCATGGTCGAAGAAAGTGCGTCCCCAGCCATTCCACTTCCGCTTAAAAACTGACTGAAATCTGCAGCACCCGCCATAGGGATACCTGCACTGCCGCCCACTGCATTATGTGGGTTCATTACGCTAGGCTCAGGTGTTGGACTAACGCTTGGCGTAGGTGTTTCAGTAGTTGGCGAAGTAGTAGCCGCTGTGCTAGGCTCGCTTGCAGTCACCGTGGGTTCCGTTACTACTGGTGTTGGACTTGCTACTGGGCTAGTCTCAGTCGGTTTAGCGCTTGGAACGGTAGGGGCTATTGTTGGTATTGCTGTAGGAACAGGACTTGGACTTGGCGCAGGAGATGTCTGCGGCATTTGAGCGATCCATTTGTCGACATCAGCACGCAAACCATCCAAATAGACTTGCCATTGCTTCAATTGTTCGGCTGTCATATTTGAAAAATCATCTGAACTTGGAAACTGCGAACGCAATTGTCCGGTCATCTGCGCCAATGAGTTAGTTAAAGAATTTTGCAAATTCGCCGTAATTTGATTTAGCATGCCACTCATTTGTGCTTCTGATGCTGAGGCTGCTGCTGCTTGGGCCGCGGCTAATGCATCGTTCGCTTCAGCTACGCTATTTTCTGCCTCGATGCGTGCGTCTCTCGCCTTTTTCAAATCATCTTCTAAAGACTTCTTTCCAAGAACAATTAAAACATCACCTTTTTTAACTCGGTCGCCCACTTCTACAGGGATGCGTACTATCGTTTGCCTAACGGCGTCTACGTTCTGTATGGCAAAAGGACTCACCTCAGCACTAAC
>CAZNNL010000087.1:0-4363 GCA_964574395.1 uncultured Oscillospiraceae bacterium
ATTATAACATAGGAAAGACTGTGTTTAGGGGATTGGCAAGTGTTACAGATAGGTTTCTTTATAGTGGCGTGGGCGGTGGTTTGGGGTCGGTTACCGCAACGCATGTCGCTACATCGAAAATTTCGCTATAATCAAACAATGAAAATCTTGGGAATTATCTGTGAATATAACCCTTTCCATAATGGACATGAGGAGCAAATCCGAATTTTGCGCGAACAGTTTGGTTCCGACGCTATGATTGTTGCCTGTATGAGTGGGAACTTTGTCCAGCGTGGTGAAGCAGCGCTGATGGACAAGTGGCAACGTGCAAAAGCTGCAATGGCGTGTGGGGTGAATCTTGTTTTAGAGCTTTCTACAATTTTTTCTTGCAGCTCTGCGGATTACTTCGCTGCAGGCGCTGTCCGAACATTAGTAGCAACCGGATTACCACTTACGCTGTGTTTTGGATCAGAGTTAGGTAAACTCCCTTCTCTACAAGCGCTGGCTAGACTGAGAAATACGCCCCCCGAAAGTTTTACGGAATACTTGAAAATAGCTTTGTCTAAAGGGCTTTCTTATGCCGCTGCTCACGAAGAAGCCGCGCGCAACTTTTTGGAAAGCGAAGCTGCGACCCAATTTTTCACGAAGGAACAATTTACTGCACTTTTTCGGCAAAAAGACCAAACCGCCCTATGGCGCGGCTCAAACAATCAATTAGCAATCGCCTACCTTGCCGCCATCGAAGAAATCGAAGCCTCAGATAGACCACGCGTTTTTACACACCAACGCAGTGGTGCTCAATATCTTGAAAAAAATCTCCAAGCAGACTTTAGCTCGGCAACTGCTATACGCTACGTCGTAGAACAATTATGGCCAAGTAGTTCTGCCATTCTAAAAGCGCTCCGTGATGACCTACCTCCACAATCGTTAGGGGTAGTTCTGGAAGCACTACAAGAAGAAGCACTTGTCACGCGCGCGATGCTCACACCACTTATCTTTAGTCGCATTAGGGCCACATCAATTCCTGATTTAGCAGAGTACCAGGGCTGGGACGAAGGGTTACCAGAACGCATCAAACACATCGTTTCGAGCCGACCGGCAAACGCGAATCAGCTTCTTGGCGAGTTGATTGAAAAGGCAAGTAGCAAACGTTTTCCAAACGCAAGAATCCAACGCGCTTTAATATGTTTGTTACTAGGAATTAAAAAGCAAGAAATATATACATTACTAGAAGCAGGTGCCCCTTTCTACATCAGAGCATTAGCAGCAGACAAATCGGGAAGATATTTGCTAAGACGAATGAGAAAATCTTCAAAAATTCCTGTGTTTACCAAAACATCCGATTATCTCGAAATACCTGCCACAAAGCCTGAAGCTAGGCGCCTAGCAGAAATCGACCGCTGTGCAGCAGATGTCTATAGCGTTCTTCAAGGTTCCTATCCAGCTTCTGACTTTGACAAGCCCATGTTGCTCGGCTAAAATTCTTTGGATGCTTACGAATTAGTATGCAAAATAACAAAACCTAAGAAAGAGGCTAAAAATGTCAACTACAAACGTCCTAGACACGCTCAAAGCACGCGGTTTTATCGCGCAAACGACAAATGAAGATGCACTACGCGAACTATTAGAAAAACCCGGCGCGACATTTTATATAGGTTTTGATCCAACTGCTGACAGTTTACACGTGGGCCATTTCTTGACCATGATGGCGATGGCACATTTACAAAGAGCGGGACACCGTCCAATCGCACTTATGGGTGGTGGTACAGGCATGGTTGGAGACCCTTCAGGTCGTACCGATTTACGCCAAGTTCTGACACCCGAAACAATAAGACACAACGTTAATCGATTTAAGGAGCAAATGAGAATTCTGCTTGACTTCACTGATGATAAAGCAATCATCGTGGATAATGCCGACTGGCTATTGCAGCTTAACTACATCGAATTCCTGAGAGAAATCGGTGCGCATTTCTCTGTCAATCGCATGCTCACAGCCGAAGCTTACAAGCAAAGGATGGAAAAGGGACTGACTTTCCTTGAATTCAACTACATGTTGATGCAAGCGTACGACTTTTTAGAATTATTCCGTCGCTACGATTGCCGCATTCAATTTGGTGGGGATGATCAATGGTCAAATATTTTAGCTGGTATTGATCTAGTGCGCCGCAAAGAGGCGAAGGAAGTGTTCGGTTTGACGTTCAATCTCTTAACCACGGGCGCCGGCACTAAGATGGGCAAGACTGCTGCGGGCGCTTTATGGCTGGATGCGGATAAAACATCTCCTTTTGAATTCTATCAATACTGGCGAAACGTGGATGATGCGGATGTGATTAAATGCATGCGACTGCTGACGTTTTTGCCATTAGAAGAAATAGCAGAATATGAAAAACTTCATGATGCAGAAATAAATTTGGCAAAAAAGAAACTCGCCCTCGAAGTAACCGCCATTGTCCACGGACAAGAAAACGCCGAGCAAGCACAGAAGCAAGCCGAAGAACTTTTCGAAGGTGCCGGTACCTCTGCTACCATGCCTCAAACAACGGTCGATTCTTCCGCACTTGGTAGCGCAATGCTCTTAGATGTTTTGGTAGAAGCCAAGCTGATTCCTTCCAAAGGGGAAGGTAGACGATTGGTCCAACAAAATGGTTTACGTCTCAATGATGAGGTGGTCAGCGATTTTGCTTACATACTAAGTGAAAGTGATTTTCATAAGGGTGAAGCGATTGTCAAAAAAGGTAAAAAGACATTTCATAAGTTAGTCATTTCTGAATAAGCCTGTCTCGAGCTGTGTTTCAGATTTTGATGATTGAATAAAAAAGAAAAAAGCCCGTTTCTTGCGAATGCAATGAACGGGTTTTTACATTAAATATAATAAGCGCAAATGAGATTAGGCTTGTTTGTTGATCGCTCTAGCGATGCGGGAATTGCGGCGAGCAGCGGTATTCTTGTGTAAGATACCTTTCGACGCAGCCTGATCAATCGCTTTCTGCGTTTTCTTAGCCATGTCCTTAACGCCTTCTGCACCGGCTTCTATAGCTTGATCAATTTTTTTGATATCTGTACGCAGAGCACTGGTTGTCATTTTATTGACTGCACGACGTTTCTCGGCTATTTTTACACGCTTGATTGCTGATTTGATATTTGGCATTCGTCCTTCACCTCCCTGTAGAGTCATTTGCGCAAAACAATCTATGTTTCTGAAATGCTACAGAATCTTACCACATTAGATTTTAGAAGGCAAGCAACCTAATAAAATCCTTGACACGTGCTTCACTAGTTATTAGGAGATGAGTAGTCCTGAGGAAGAGCATTAGTCTTGCATTAACAAAGTAAAGTGGTTTTGCTCGTAACAGAGTATTCCTTCTTCTTTCATCTTGGCAAGTTCTCGCGATAAAGCACTTCGATCAACTGCGAGATAATCAGCTAAATGCTGTCTGTTATATGAAATGGTAAAGTCACTCTTCCCTTGTATCCTTGCCTGTTCAGAGAGAAAAGCAGTAAGTTTTTCTCTAATTGTACGTCGAGACAAAAAATCGGTTTTATGCATATATCCCAATTTTTTCTTTGAAATAATATGCATTAAGTTAGAGATTAACTGGAGATGTGCAGGACAAGTTTTTTCGCAAGTTGTAAAGATTTTGTTTGTGTTAATGAATAAAATTTCGCTTTTCTTGACGGCAACGATATTAAAGAACATCGGCATCTTAGTCATACTATGTGCATCACCATAAAACTGTAGTGCTTCGAATTCTTGTATTAGATTCCTGTTACCCCAAAAATCTTCTCCTACCATGTGCACCTTACCGGAAATAATAAAGCCGATGCAGTCATAGGTGTCATTAATGCGATGAACATACTCGCCCACTCCATAGGATTTCCTATGCATACCAAAACATTTAATTAATAGTTCTATACCGTCTATTGTCATGTTCGAAAACAGATCAGACTGGGAAAGAAATTCTTGCAAAAGAATGCTTATCACCTCCATTCTGTTGCATTTATCACATGATTCTTTGAAAAATCATAATACACTGAACAAAATCAGTCAATGAAACAAGAACATTTTGGTCCATTGCACTAAGTAAAGAATAGCGGCCGCTATTTAACAAAAACAAACATTAACGAAATGCAAACGCAGTTTTTATTAGAGAACGGCTCGTGACGCCATATCAAAACACTTGATTTTGGCTAAACAAAACTTAGAGAAAAGGATTATTAATATATGGAAACACAAAACAGATTATTAAGCGGTGTACGTGTTCTTGACTTAACGCGTGTTTTAGCTGGCCCCTATTGCGGCATGTTACTTGCTGATTTAGGTGCCGAAGTCATCAAAGTGGAAAATCCTCAAGGAGGCGATGACAGCCGAAGCATGGGACCCTTT
>CAZNNL010000088.1:0-4302 GCA_964574395.1 uncultured Oscillospiraceae bacterium
TCGTGTAATCCAACATGATATATTGGATTATACGCCTTTTCTGGTCTATTCACTGTGTTGTGGGATTTCGTTTGACAACTATTTAGTTTGTGGCCAACAATATTGCACACAAACGTAAAACTTGGCCCGCAACACTGTGACCAAGCTTAACCCTACTGGTCAAATTCCGCCCTAATGTTGAGAGCGAGTTGTAGGTTTCTGGTGGTGATGGCGTAGACACCTTGAGTGATGAGCGAACGTAGCAGGTCTTCGTCATCTATAGTCCAAAGAGAGAAATGTAGACCTTTCGCTTGAGCAAGTTGTGCGACTGCCTCATTCCAAAGACCGTAGTGCATGTTCAAAGCTTGGTAAGGGTAGCGCTTAGCTAGTTCTGCTACTTGTGAAATCTCGAGACTGTGGTCTTGGGAGAAAAAGTCTTTTGAGGGGGCGGGGATGGTTTTGCCATAAAAATCTGGAATTAAATTCTCGAGATTAAGAAAAATTTCGACAGCCTGAAAACGTGATTTGTGTATGAGCAGCGTTTCCGGATCAACAGTACCAGAGTAAATTAGACGTTCCTGTAAACCAAAGGTTGTCGCCAAATCAAGCACCGCCAATTCTAGACCGTCCTCCTTCAAATCACAGTTAATCTTCATGTTTGGATTGCTTGTTGTGTGCTGCATCATCTCGAAGACGGTGGAAAGTAAAAGCGCGTCCTCTCCCGCCTCATCATGACCAAGCGTTAACAAACCATGAGCATTGCGTCGAACATCAACCTCAAACGCATCCGCCTCGGTCTGCAAGACGTAATGAATACTCTCCAAGCTATTGTCCACAGTCTGATCAGCGCCCGAGTGAGCCGTAATACGCGTCTGCGATTTAACGAAATCAATATTTTCTGTCATTATCTTCTACTCAACTTTTTATTTTTTCATCTATTATAATGTATAAAACTACAACTCTAAGGAGCAGGCTATGACTGAATCTACACTCGCCCGCATTCGAAAATTCACATCCGACCGCGACTGGGATCAATTCCACAGCCCAGAAAATCTTGCTAAGTCGATTGTCATAGAAGCTGCAGAGCTCCTAGAAAATTTCCAATGGGGTTCTGACCAAAAAGTAAGCAACAATGTCGCAGATGAATTAGCAGACGTTTTGGTTTACTGTATCCAACTAGCTGATAAAATGGGTTTTAACATTGATGAAATCATCAATAATAAAATGGATATGAACGAGCAAAAATACCCTATCAGTCTGTCAAAAAGCAATAGCAAAAAGTACACGGAGTTATAAGTGATTATTTACAACAATACTAAAAAAGGCTTTCAAGATGATTGCCTAAATGGCAGGCTCATTCCCAAGTTAGACGAAATACTTTCCCGCCGTTACAGAAGAGTTGGGAATTCAGAAATCAATTCCTGGCGTAATTCACTCTCATACATGGAGCGTGTGATTGCTGATGATGACATCCCCAAAGACGCGGGTATTGCCATTGAATACGTTATTCCTTCATCAGAAAAACGCATCGACTTCTTAATTAGCGGCTACAATCAAAAGAATAATGCAAATGCTGTCATTGTTGAATTGAAGCAATGGCAACATGTTGAAGAAGTCACTTTGCAAAACGATATGGTCAGAACTTTCTTAGGAGGTAGCCTACGTGCTCAACCTCACCCCTCTTATCAAGCAGATTCTTATGCATCACTTTTACGTGACTTTAATGAAGCAGTTCAGCGCCAACAAATTAGCTTACATCCATGCGTCTATATGCACAATTACCTTTTGCAAAAAAGCGACCCTCTTAAAGCAGAAAGATATCAAGACTTACTCGAACGCGCTCCAGTTTATACCTCAACAGAAGCTGTAGATTTGCGCAATTACATAAAACAATTTATACGCAAAGGAGACGCCTCAAGGGTCTTACAAGATATTGACATGGGTAGAATTAGACCTGCCAAGTCTCTCCAAGATACCCTAAATAATATGCTTCAAGGTAATCGTGAATTTGTCATGATTGACGACCAAAAGATCGTTTATGAGCAATCAATTTTTTTGGCAAAACAATCCCACCACGACGGAAACAAGCGTGTTTACATTGTCCAAGGCGGCCCCGGAACCGGAAAAAGTGTTGTCGCCATCAACCTACTTGTTGAACTAACAAGCAATGACATGGTTTGCCACTACATCACCAAAAATGATGCACCCAGAAAAGTATACAAGGAACGATTAAAAGGCGAATTTAGAAATAGTTCCATCGGCAATCTATTCAAAGGCTCAGGAGCATACTACGAAGCTGATAACAACATATTAGATGTCGCGATTGTAGACGAATCACACCGCCTAAATGAGAAGTCCGGCTTCTATGGAAACCAAGGCGAAAACCAGATAAAAGAAATCATTAGCTCCGCCAAATTCTCTGTTTTCTTCATCGATGAAGACCAAATCATCTCAACCAAAGATATTGGCACAATTGATGAAATTGAAAAACACGCAAAAGCATTAGGTGCAGAGATACACTATGACGCATTGGCATCCCAGTTCCGGTGCAACGGTTCTGGAGGCTATATTGCCTGGCTTGATGATGTTTTAGACATTAGACAAACTGCGAATGCAATTTTTGATCTAGACTACGACATTCAGATCATGGATAGTCCTAACGATGTGTATAAATGGGTTAAAGATAAGAATCTAGAAAACAACAAAGCTCGAATGTTAGCAGGCTACTGTTGGGAATGGCCCACTAAAGAAAAAAACAATCCTGAATATAGCGACATCCAAATCCCTGAGCATAAATTTGAAATGAGCTGGAACTTAGTCGAAGATGTTTGGGCAATTAGCACCGACTCTGTTGAGCAGGCCGGTTGTATCCACACATCTCAAGGACTCGAATTCGATTATATTGGTGTAATCATAGGTCCCGATATGATGTACGAAAACGGCATTGTAACCGATCTTTACAAACGTGCTAAGTCCGATCAATCCATAAAGGGCTTAAAGGGTTTGGCAAAAACAAACCCGAACGAAGCCTTCTCAATAGCCGACAGAATCATTAAAAACACCTATAGAACTCTACTATCTCGTGGCATGAAAGCCTGTAGAGTCTACTGCACTGATGAAGCACTAAGTAATTATCTGAAAGCAAGGCTTGTTAATCATTCGATTGTTTATAACGACGCAACGGATATGCTTTTGGTGTCGGAGGAATATGCAGAATATGATTAAAGACCTATTCTTCTAAGCTAGTTATTGGCCCTTCAGAGCTGTGCCGACTTATACAAGCGCCCCCTAAATCTCCCCATCCGTCCTGCCTGCTTTGCTTCCAACTCGCCTGCCCTCAACTAGCTCGATGGCTTGCACAACTCCATGTTTATAGCTATCGAGACCAAATCCGGAAATCTGGCCATCTACCGCATACCTAATTGCTGAGTGTTGACGGAACGACTCGCGTTTGTGGATATCTGAAATATGCACTTCTACTTTGGCACCTTCGAACAGTTCTAAAGCGTCACCAATAGCGATGGAATAGTGGGTGTAAGCACCGGCGTTTATGACAATCGCAGCATATTCAGAACGCGCATCTTGAATCCAATCGATCAGTTCACCCTCGTGATTGGATTGGCGCGCCTCTAAGGTATAGCCGTGCTCAGCAGCGGTATGGCGGGCGAGGTCTACGGCGTCGGATAAAGTAAAGTTGCCGTATTGGGTTGGGTCACGTTGACCAAGTAGATTCAGGTTTGGACCGTTGAGAAGTAGAATTTTTCCTTTATGCATTGCTTAGTCCTCGAATTTTTCTGAATCGACCACTGCCTCAGTTTCTACAGTTTCAGTTTGTTTTTCAATCTTTTCAGTTTTTACGCGCGGCAAAGAGTAAAACAAGCCTGAGCTAAGTAGTAAATCCAGGAGTCCCATAGCCATGACGGATTCAACGACGGGCACGGCGCGGGGTACGATGCAGGGATCGTGGCGACCAGGCACTTCAAGCGTAGTGTTTTCCATGCTTTCGAGGTCGACCGTGTCTTGTACGGCTCCGATGGAGGCGGGGGGCTTGAAGGCAAGTTGGGCGACTATTGGCATGCCGTTGCTGATGCCACCATCGGCGCCACCAGCGTGGTTGGACTGGAGGCGGATGGATTTTTTGCCATTAATAGTACGAATTTCTGCGTTGTCGTTGTTTTGGGAACCGCGCTTTTTAGCGACATCAAAACCGGCACCGAAGCTAACGCCTTTGACCGCGGGGACAGCATAAAACCAGGTCGCAAGTTGAGGCTCAATGCCGCCGAAAAACGGAGAACCGATTCCGCCTGGATAGCCGTAACATAC
>CAZNNL010000089.1:0-3964 GCA_964574395.1 uncultured Oscillospiraceae bacterium
TGTACGGTGGTGTGAGAGGTCGGCTAGCCAATTAATGACTAGCCTCCTACTCGATCGCGATTCGTGCCATACCGTTAAGGTTCGCACTCATTCACTCAATTCGTTTAACAAAGTTTAATATCGATAAATAATTCTTGTAATTCCTTTTGGAATCGTTTACAATGACCACGGCACATAAGTGCAAAATAAGATATTGAGGTAAAGTGGATGTTTGATTTTAAAGACAGAGTAGTGGTAATCACTGGTGCATCTTCCGGCTTAGGTACACAAATGGCTAGAGCTTTTGCAGAGCAAGGAGCTAACCTAGCAATTCTAGCAAGACGTAAAGAAAAATTGGAAACCTTAGCAGAAGATATTCGCGCTATGGGAGTAAAGTGCTTCCCAGTTCAGTGTGACGTAACCGATTCCAAACGCGTAGACGAAGCAGCGCTCGAAGTTAAAGCAGAGTTAGGCAAAGTTGACGTTCTCATTAACTGTGCTGGTTCGGCCAAAAACGCCGGCGTTCTGGAAATGACCAATGAAGAATGGGATTTCACGATTGACGCAGACATGAACAGTGTCTTCTATGTCACCCGTGCATTCGGCAATATCATGAAAGAGCAAAACTACGGTCGTATCATCAACATTTCATCTATGTATGGCTTAGTCGGTAACACCGCCATTGATACAGTTGCTTACCACACCTCAAAAGGTGGCGTGGTCAACTTCACCAGAGCAATCGCAGCTGAATTGTCCAAATACAACATCACTGCCAACTGCATCTGCCCAGGTTATTTCGAAACCGAGCTAACCGTTGACACCTTAAATACTCCTTACTTCCAGTCCTACATGAAGAAGACTGTTCCCTTAGGACGTTATGGCAAAGCAGGCGAACTAAACGCCGGTGCCATCTTCTTGGCTAGTGAAGAAGCATCCTATGTGACTGGTGTTATTTTGCCAATCGATGGTGGATACACTTGCGTGTAAGATCTTAAATCAATCTAAATATGTACATTTTAGCGTTACAAAGTCAATGGTAATTTTGGCAAAAGGCTTTGTAGCGCTTTTTTGACTCTGAACATGGAAAGGCGCCATGCCAAATTTGCGACTAATTTGGCATAACGCAAAGATTCGCTGAACGACGCAAGATCCATCGTTCACCCAAGAACTTATTAGGGCTTGCTAATACGGCTTTTCAACCGTTTTCAGTTGATAAAACCTGGCCTAAGCGTTAGACTAATAGTTGTGGCCTAAGAGTCTTAAGCAACACCAAAACCATAGATTCTATAAATTAAATTTAGTCGAGCAGGAGAGAAAACGATGGCAAAATTAGCTAAGAAACTCAGTGTAGAAGACATCGATGTACGCGGAAAACGCGTGATTGTACGTGTGGATTTCAACGTCCCACAGGACAAGCAAACGGGGGAAATAACAGACGACAAAAGAATTAAGGGAGCACTTCCCACAATTCAGTACCTAGTAGATCAAGGTGCTAAAGTCATTCTCATGTCCCACCTTGGACGTCCCAAAGGACCAGAAGAGAAGTTTTCCATGAAGCCTGCAGTTGATCGTCTCGCTGAACTGCTCAAAAAGCCAGTCACTTTAGCCAAAGATGTTATTGGAGAAGATGCAAAAGAAAAAGCAGCAGCACTCCAAGACGGTGAAGTGATGATGCTGGAAAATGTCCGCTTCCACAAAGAAGAAACAAAGAATGATCCCGCTTTTGCCCGCGAACTTGCAAGCATGGCTGATGTTTTTGTCAATGATGCTTTCGGTACAGCACACCGAGCGCATGCTTCAACAGCTGGTGTGGCCAACTACCTTCCAGGTGTTTCTGGTTACCTTATCCAAAAAGAAGTTGACGTCATGGGTGGAGCACTCAGCGATCCCAAACGTCCTTTTGTCGCTATTCTTGGCGGTGCTAAAGTTTCTGACAAAATTGGCGTTATCGAAAACCTAATCGATCGCGTTGATACGCTCATTATTGGTGGCGGCATGGCCTACACTTTCTTTAAAGCGAAAGGCTACGGCATCGGTACTTCACTTTGTGAAGACGATAAAGTGGACTTGGCCAAAGATTTGCTTGAAAAAGCTAAAGCGAAAGGCGTAGAGGTTCTCTTGCCCATCGATAATACTGTCGCAGACCGTTTTGCTGCAGACGCCGATTACAAAACCGTTAATTCAGATGCTATCCCTGATGGCTGGATGGGCGTAGACATTGGTCCTGAGACGATAAAATTATTTAGCAATGCGTTGGCAAAAGCAGGCACCGTAGTATGGAACGGTCCCATGGGTGTTTTTGAATTTGAAAACTTTGCCATCGGCACACGTGAAATCGCCAGAGCAGTAGCCGGCTCCGATGCCATTTCCATCATCGGTGGCGGCGATTCAGCTGCAGCTGTTGAGCTTTTGGGTTTTGCTGATCAAGTAAGCCATATTTCGACAGGTGGTGGTGCGTCACTCGAACTGCTAGAAGGAAAAATTCTCCCCGGCATTGATTGCTTGTTGAATGCTGATGCACGCAGAACTTTCGCTGCCGGCAACTGGAAAATGAATCAAGGCTTGCCTGCAGAAGCCGTCGCTTTTGTACAAAAACTTCTGCCCGAAGTCGCCAATGCAGATGCTGAAATCGCTGTAGGCGTGCCCTTTACAGCTTTGGCAGCGGTCAACGAAGCAGTTGCGTACAGCAATGTCAAAGTCGCTGCACAAAATTGCCATTTTGAGGATAGCGGCGCTTACACGGGTGAGATTTCAGCGAAGATGCTGGCTTACATGGGTATTCCTTACGTTATTTTGGGACATTCCGAGCGTCGTGAGTATTTTGCCGAAACAGATGAAACCGTCAATAAAAAAGTGAAAGCAGCACTGAACTGGGGTGTCAGACCTATCGTATGTTGTGGGGAAAGCCTGGAACAACGTGAAGCAGGCGAAACCTTTGATTTCGTGAAGAGCCAAATCGTAGGTGCCTTCAAAGATATCCCTGAAGCGAAACTGTCACTAATTACCATTGCATACGAACCCATTTGGGCGATTGGTACTGGCAAAACAGCCAGCGACGAACAAGCCCAAGAAGTCTGCGCCTTTGTACGTGGCGTCATTGCTGAACTCTACAACGAGAAAGTAGCTGAAGACATGCGTATCCAATACGGCGGCTCAGTTAATGCGAAAAACGTTGCAGGTCTATTCGCTCAGCCAGACATCGATGGTGGCTTGGTTGGCGGCGCTTCTTTGAAGGTTGATGACTTTGCAGTGATTTGCAATGCCTATTTTGAACAATAAACTAGTTAATCAGCAAACTTAGTTAACAGCGTCACAGTATTTTGTTAATAAATTTGCTATATTTGAAATAAGATTTCTAGCTGTCTCCATAAGTTGGTTTTATGGAGACGGCAAGATTATAAAAAAGGAGAAACAAACATGGCTAAAGAGAAAAAGTTTATGACTATGGATGGTAATACCGCTGCGGCGCATACCTCCTATGCATTTACTGAAGTGGCCGGTATTTACCCGATCACACCTTCTTCACCGATGGCGGACCTAACCGACATTTGGGCACAAGAGGGAAGAAAAAATGTGTTCGGTCAAACCGTACATGTCGTCGAAATGCAATCTGAGGGCGGTGCTGCTGGTACCGTTCATGGTTCACTTCAAAGTGGTGCTTTGACCACGACTTATACTGCCTCACAAGGCTTGCTCTTAATGATCCCTAACATGTACAAAATTGCCGGTGAATTGCTGCCGACGGTTTTCCATGTATCCGCTCGTGCACTCGCAGCACACGCACTTTCAATTTTTGGTGACCATGCTGACGTTATGGCTTGTCGCCAAACTGGTTTTGCACTGCTCGCTGCTAACTCCGTCCAGGAATCTATCGATTTATCCGCTGTGGCACATCTTTCCACCATTAAATCACGTATTCCTTTTGTCCATTTCTTTGATGGTTTCAGAACGTCCCATGAAATCCAAAAAGTCGAAGTCATCGATT
>CAZNNL010000090.1:0-3471 GCA_964574395.1 uncultured Oscillospiraceae bacterium
AGTGATACATTTTTATATCTCCTTCTTAAGTGTCCAAGATTTTAGGTACACCCCCCTTTCTGCATGTTATGTAAAAGTGAAGTAACGTTTGGAACCGCCGTATGCGGAACCGCATGTACGGTGGTGTGAGAGGTCGGCTAGCCAATTAATGACTAGCCTCCTACTCGATTTTACCCATTGATATTCTGTCCTGCCGCCCAATCGGAGGCGATTAGAAATAATTGTTGTATCAATTCATTTGTCTCATTATGTTAGGTGTCAAAATTTGGACTACAGAAAGATTTTCCTTAGAATTTCTTTCTGTAGTCCAAATTCTGCCACTTTTTGGCGGAAAAACGACAAATTTCTTTCTGTAGTCCAAATTCTGCCACTTTTAAATTAGAAAATCGAGGGCGAACATAGTGAGCAAAGAAAATGAAAAATATTAAGTAAGTATAAAGATTATTTACTCGTCCCAATTTATAGAAGTGTCTGTCTTATAATCTGCTTATGAATAGAAGAGACGGTGTGAATAAGAACTCAAAATCAAAGTTAGCAGTCTGGCTTATATTGTTGGTGCTATTAATAACTAGTGTTGCGGTGTACTGGCGATTCTTCTATCAGCCAAAGCCCGCTGAGCCGACAAACATCCAAGCAACGACGAGCGGACAAACTCCGACTCAGACGACTACCCAAACTACTATCGCCCAAACAACACCTGCGCAAAAAACAATCATCACAAATCCGAAACAAACTTATGGTACTTTGCAATTTGAGCCAGGCTATGGGGACAAGTCGAATTTTGCCATTTCTTATCCTAAAACTGACAATGCCGGGCTAAATAGAATCATTGCAGAAAAGCTGGCTTCTCTAAAACAAGCATTCCAAACAGCTTCGGCTGAGAATAAGCCGGGCTTAGCCGTTCCTGAAAAAGATGAGCTGCATATTGAATACGAGTCTTGGCTAAGTTCAGGGCGTTACGCCAACATAAAGTTCCTGCATTTTACTTCTTTAGTCGCCACTTCCGGACCTTACACCGAAGTGAGTACAATCGTTTTTGATCTGCAGACAGGGAAACAACTTTTCCTGACAGATCTGATCGATATCAATCAACCCGAATTACAAAAATATATGCGCGACGACATAAAGTCGCAGCTACGCGTGCAAGGCGAGACAGATCTACTGGATAAGAACAATATTCTCTCTGGCAAAACGGCCTTTGCATTAACCGATGACGAGCTGCAATTGTATTTCGATCCTGGCGTGGTTTTGCCAAAATACTATGGCGTCATCAAGGTATCACTCAAACAAAAAGATTTTCCCATCCATTTTCCCGAAGCAAGCGAAACAACAAGTAGCACAGAGACCGAAGCTACAAGCAGCGCTCAAATTGAAACAAGCGCGACGAGTGTAGAGACCAGCGCAACAAGTACAGAAACGAGCCCCGCCTTCCCCGGGCGCATTGTCGACCCCGCAAAACCCATGATTGCCTTGACCTTCGATGATGGACCCAACTCTGCGACAACCCTACGCATCATCAAAGCCCTCAAGGACAACGGATCCGTCGCCACTTTTTTCACGCTCGGCAATCGTGTCAAAGACGGGCAAGCAACACTGCAAGCCATGCTTAATGCAAATTGCGAGATTGGCAACCACTCCTTTAACCACAAGTCCTTCGTAGGTTTGTCTCTGGCAGATTTACATGATCAGATTGATACGACAGATAATTTGCTGAAAGAAGCAGGCGTTCCAATCACAGGTCTCCTGCGTCCCCCCTATGGCGCAATTGACGATACGGTTAAGAATAATACTGGCAAAACCATCATCCTCTGGGACGTCGACACCCGAGACTGGGAAAGCCGCGACGCAACTGCCGTAGCCCAGCACATTATGACGCACCTAGCTGACGGCAACATTATCTTAATGCACGACATCTATGAAAGCACCGCAAGTGCCGCAGAACAAGTTATCCCTAAAATTATCGCCGAAGGCTACCAACTTGTTACCATTTCTGAATTACTCCAAGCCAAAGGCCTACCCGAAAAAGCCGGTACCGTCTACTATGATGCGGAATAGCGATTTGAGCGCAATTCAGGGACTATGGATCCGTCATATGGACAAAATTTCCGCGACATCAAAGAGGGGGTAGTTGGCGCTAGTATTTAGTTTGATGCGCCGCCATTTATGTCCAAACTGGCTCGCAACTGGACAATTATTACGCGGCATCAAGCGACGGTCGGCTGAGTCACAGATCGTGTTTGATGCGCTGTCATTTCTGTCCAAACTTAGGTGCGTGGGCCTAATAGCCTTAGCTGGAAACTGGCGGTGGGTGTATTAACCACAACGCTCTTGCCTCAGCTAACTTTAGCAAGTTCGGCGAGCAGATCCAACTTGAATGCCTCTAACCTATCGTATGCAATAACGAAATCGTAATCACTCATATTGTAGTTGGCGACAAACAGCCCATCGCGTTCGCGTACCATGAGGGAAGCACGCACTTTATCGCCGATTGCATCATCCGCTTGCGTTTCTGTGTAAAAAACCCAATTTGTCGCTGAAGGGACTTTTTCCAATTCAGCTGCTAAGTCAGTCTTGATAATATTAACCAATTTTTCAATCAACTTACTATCATACTCGCCTTCAAGATAGGTGTACCATAGTGTACGGTTGTAGTTACCAATCTCACCGTGTGTTTCGTCGTATAGTTGCTTCATGCACGCACCTCATTCTAAGTAAGTTATCTTCAAATTATACCAGCTACCGCACGCTTTGAAACTTCGCTAAATAATAAATGGTATTGGCAAAAAGAAGCATTTCTTGGATAATCAACCTTATACGACAGATCTCAAAATTCAACAATAACCATTGAAGAAATATAGGAGAACAGTCATGAACGTGCTGGCAATCTATGGCTCAATATACGGGACAAGTAAAGCATATGCGCTTGAGCTAGCTAATAGACTAAAGATTAACTGCTTTGCTTTTGACGAAAGTTTTGATCTTACAGATGTTGAAACTATCGTATATTTTGGTGGACTATATGCAGGCGGAGTTCTAGGCCTGAAAGATACCCTTTCGAAAATAAAACAGCAAAACATTCACTTGATTATCGTGACCGTCGGACTAGCTGATCCTGAAGAACAAGAGAATACTGGCAATATCATGCAGTCATTACGAAAACAGATTCCTGAAGACGTACTCAGAAAAGCCACAATATTTCATCTAAGAGGTGGCATTGACTACAAGAAACTAAACTTTAAACATAGCCTTATGATGAAGCTTTTGCATCAAAAAGCTAAAAATCTTCCACGCGAAAAACAAACCCCTGAAGTACAGGCCATGATAGAAACCTATGCTTCAAAGGTTGATTTTGTCGATTATGGAAACATAGATAAGATTATTGCTGTTATCAAATAGGGGATGTGTCCATAAATCCACATTCTACATACTTCATATAAATAAAATATTATCATACATGAGTAGTGAAAGAGG
>CAZNNL010000091.1:0-3234 GCA_964574395.1 uncultured Oscillospiraceae bacterium
TTCGTCCGAGTCTATCGAAGATTACATACTTCCAAAAGAAATTGACGAAAGTGTTCGTCGTGGGAAAGTAGTGGTGACGTTTGAAAAAATAGACGAAAATTATGCGATAGGTTTATTTTTCCCGAAAGAAGGTGCAGGGCATGCGTGAGTTTTATCTTTGGTCAGAATCTTTGCGCATCGCCATTGGGCTATTAATTTTGATGGTGGGTTTTGCACAAACGCTGTGCCTCGTTCTGAGCTATTACAATGAACAAAAATTATTGCGCCGGATTCATGTAGTGGGCTTTGAGTCGTTGATCTTAGTATTCGTTTTATCAACAGTTGTTTTATATGGTAAATTCTTAGAGTCTTACCATAGTACAGTCATATTTCCTATGGCCAAGTTCATACAGGGTACAGGTTTTGCTTATTTACTCACCTTAAGTTTACTTATCTGTCTGCTGCGTAGTTTATACCTCATTACATGCCGGTATCGAAGGCTTAGTACAGGTATTTCAGCTTTATCAATAAAAGACGCAATTGACTCTTTGAACATTGCCGTCATGTTTAGCGAAATGGATGGCTATATTATTTTGTCAAACCGCTGTATGCAGAAACTTATGCAAACTATCACTGCTTCCTCTCAGCGCAATGCGAATGATTTTATGCAAATTTTGGCAAAAGGTGAATTTTCTAACGCTCGCCGAAGTGAAAGCTATCAGGGGGGACTAGTCTGCATTTTGCCAAACAAAAGTGTTTGGTTATTTTCCCAGGACATTATCAAAATCAAACAAACAAAGTACATCCAGCTAAGCGCAAGCAATATCAGTCAGCGTTGGGAATTGACTGAAAAATTGCGGGAGCAAGAGGCTGTGCTAAAGTCGAAAAGTGAAACTCTAAAAGAGTCCATTGAAAATCTACATCAATTGAGCCTGAAACGTGAAATTCAAAGGGCAAAATTCCGCACACATGATGTACTGGGAGAAAAACTCGCCATATTGGAGCGTAAAATACGTTACCGACAAATTCTGGATTATGAATTGCTGCGCGCTTTAGCCCAAAACTTAATGTCTGAGTTGCAAGAAGACAGTCAGGTTTTGAATCCGTTTGATGAATTAGAGAGTTTAAAAAAGACCTTTGCAAATATAGATGTTAATATTAGTATTGCTGGAGAGCTCCCTAAAGAAAGCGATAAAGCGCAAGTCTTCGTAAAAATCATTAGGGAAAGCGTCAGTAACGCGGTTAGGCATGGTTTTGCCAGTAATATTAATATTGAGATAGATAGTTTAGCCCACCAGTACCGTTTACGCATTCTCAATAATGGTTTTAGTCCAACTGATACAATCAATGAAGGTGGAGGACTAACGGCTATAAGAAATTTGATAGCAGGGCAGGGTGGGTCATTACAATTATTGTTTAAACCTCAATTTTTACTTGTAATAGAGATGCCAAAAACTAAAGGGACCATAGGTGAGTAGTATGTACAGAGTAATCATCGTCGACGACCATGAATCTGTTTGTGACTCTTTAAGCCTTGCGCTTCATGAAACGGAAGCGTTTAAGGTGATAGGCACCTTGTCCAACGCAGAGTATGCTTTAGCATATTGCGAAAAGCTTTCGCCTGATTTAATCCTTTTGGATGTTTGTACCGAAGCAGGTGCCTCAGGCTTAGAGGCAGCTCAGCTAATAAGAAGTGAATTTCCTAATATAAAAATAATTGTGATGTCTGGTTTTGAAGAGATTACATATTCTGATCGAGCCAAGGCAGCGGGGGCTGATGCTTTTGTGTTAAAAAGTAAAAGTTTAGATTTCTTTCAGCAAACTGCTTTGGGCGTGATGAAAGGTGAAACCTATTTTCCACAAGCTAAAAAAATTCCTATGCCTTTAGGTGAAGCTCCTTTGACAGAAAGGGAGATGGAAGTGCTGCGCTTGATATGCAAGCATATGAGTAGTAGGGAAATTGCAGATGCACTTTTCATAAGTGAAAACACCGTTAAATATCATAAGGCCAATATGCTTGCCAAGACCGGCTTCTCGAAAACAGTGGAGTTAGCTTTTTACATGTTGTCTAATGGGTGGATTAACCCCTTCTTTTAAGCGATTGTTTGTTGTGTTGATATTCCCGAGTCGCAGTGCCAGGATTCCGAGGCTGTGCTAGGACCCTGATGCAGCTGTGTCGCGTCCATGCCTAATTTGCGACTAATTTGGCACGGCGATTTTAGGGGTCGCGGACAAATTAACAAAACTGTTCGTGTGGGGCGGACAGTCTCGAGGTGGCACCAAACTACGTAATAGAACGGAACTACCCGCACCGGATAGGGTGGTGTTTATCGAAAAATACTATAGTTAATTTAAGGCAAGAACTATCTTGCGTTCGGCTTGAGGGTTTTGTTTGGTGGTGTCCTGTGGATAAGAAGAAGGTTCTCTTAATCTTACATAGAAAAATGCTTTCTGATTCTTTGTTAGCACATGCTGCGGACGAAGTGCGTTTGATGTTTTTAGCTGAAGAAGATTATGTAAAAGCCTTTGCTTGCGCAGAGACATATCATCCGGATGTAGTAGTCATAGAGGTGCAAGAAAATGGTGTCTGGAGTTCGTCCGACCATTGTTTGGAACTTTGCGACAAACTGCGAGGATTAAATCCAGAAATCAAATTATTACTGCTCTGTCCCGAAAACAATATAGAAGCCTGCCACTCGGCAATGCTGGCAAAACAAGAGAAACGCATTGCTGATTTTCTGTTTTATGACACAAGCATCTCTTATTTACTATCGAAATTAGTATCGTTAGTTTAGGTTCACCAGTGTTTCAATAAGTTAAGTGAAGACAATGATGCAAGGCAATCAAAGGAGGTTGAAATGTCAAAGGTAAAAGTTAGAAATTGGTTAAGCAGTTTACTTGCTTTGGTATTAATTGCAAGTAGTTTGTACTTTCCAATCAGTAAGGTTTCTGCTGAAGAGGTAGTAGTTGACCCGCCTGCAGTAGTACTTGAAGAAATTGAAGATGAAGTGAGTACAGAGGTAGTAGTTGAGCCACCACAAGCTATAAAAAGTGAAGAAGCAACAGAAGTAGTAAGTGAAACGATAAGCGAAGAAGCTGAAACCGTAATAGACGAAGTAGTGACTGAAGATGCTACGGCTGATGAACTTACGCTGAGCGTAGAGTTACCTGTCGAAGCTCTAGAACTAGACTCTACCCCAATAGTGATGGCGATGAAATCTCCGCCTCTAAGCTTCAACATCACTTATGATCTCG
>CAZNNL010000092.1:0-3203 GCA_964574395.1 uncultured Oscillospiraceae bacterium
CACGACGAAAGTTTTTCAGAACTTGCCGCTATTCGTGAGCAGTTTCCTGAAATGGAAATTGTGTTGGACATAGCAACAGCTTTTGGTTGCCCTTTTGAAGGGAAATATCGTGATGTAGAACCGTTATTAGCGTTTCTACAACGTGCATTTGATCGCGGAGTAAAGACGTTTAACCTCTGCGACACGGTCGGTTTGGCCGATCCAGCTCAAGTCCGCAACGTAGTTGCTGCTATCCAGAACCGTTTCCCAGACGCGCGCATTGAAATCCATATCCACGATACACGCGCCATGGGTCTAGTCAATAGTCTAGCTGCGATAGAGGCGGGGGTTGCAGGCGTTCAATCTACATTCGGAGGCTTGGGTGGCTGTCCTTTTGCACCTGGAGCTTCTGGTAATACCGCGACGGAAGATTTGGTTTACATGCTCAGTGAAATGGGCTACCAAACCGGCGTTGATGTAGATGCACTGATTGAACTAGCTAAATCCGCATACAAGCGCATCCCGAACGGCACTTTCAGCGGACACTTATTGCACATCAACGATGACACGACCTGTTTAGATGCAGTCGAAAAAAAGTAGGAGGAACATAAAATGAGCGTTAGTACTATATCCATGATTTCTTTAATTGTCTTGATTGGAACGATTGCATTCGGATTCATAAAGAAACTAAACATAGGGATTTTATCATTTGGACTTGCCATGGTTTTAGGTGCAGCCATAGGTATGAAACAAAAAGATATTGTGGCGGGTTTTAACACATCCCTCTTTGTTATTCTTTTAGGTTCTATGTTCTTATTCAGTATTGCACAACTCAACGGAACGATTGACCTCTTGGCTAAAAAGACAGTGGCTCTGGCGGGCAAACGTGGTTGGGCTGTACCTATTTTCATGTATCTATTAGGCTTCATCATTGCAATATTAGGCCCTGGCACCATCCCCGGTTTTGGTATTGTTGCGATGTTTGGGGTACCACTTGCTTTTGCCATGAAAGCAGATCCATTTCTCTTCTGCTGTATAGGTCAAATGGGTGCAATAGGTGGCGACATAGTACCTTGGGCACCAACTGGTGTTGTGGGTATCTCAAAAGCAGCTGAAGCAGGCTATACCGAAAATGTAGCGTTACCCCTATTCATTAACATAACGATTGCTTCAATTTTTGTTTCAATTGCACTTTATATTCTCTATCGTGGTTGGAAGTTAAATAGCGATACCGGTTTATCTCTAAAAGACGTACCAAAATTCAACAAAAAACAGATTATGACTTTGCTTGGCATACTAATTATGGTTGTTTGTGTAATCGTTTTTGAAACCAATATCGGCTTAACTTGTTTTCTTGTAGCCAGTGTCTTGATTATCTTCAAAGCAGCTGACATGGATGCATGCGTAAAAGCCATCCCATTTAACACCTTGCTTTTGGTAATCGGTATCGGCGTACTCATGAATGTGGTTATCACTGCAGGTGGTATTGATTTATTGGCCAAAGGTCTCGCCTCGATAATGACTGAAAGCACCGCACCTGCCTTGATAGCACTTGCATCAGGCATCATGAGTTGGTTTAGCTCCACCTCTGGTGTCGTTATGCCAACAATGATTCCAACAGTTCCTTCAATTCTCAATAATCTAGGAACCACGCAGATTCCTCCAGTGATGATGGTTTCAGCTGTAACCATGGGTTCTTCCGCGGCTGGCATCAGTCCAGCTTCTACAGGTGGTGGGCTTATTCTTTCAGCCATTGCAGGTGAAGAAGAAGGAAAAAAACTTGATGCAAACAAATTGTTTATTAAATTGTTTCTAACCTCTGTATTTACCGTTGCAATGGCCGTCCTCTTTGCATTCATCGGTGGCTATAGATTCACACCTTATCAATAGAACTGAAAAAATTAAAAAGGAGAAAATTATGGGAATGACAATTACCGAAAAAATTCTCGCGCACGCAGCGGGTCTTACGGAAACGAAAGCAGGAGATATTCTCTGGGTTAAGGTCGATGCAGCCATGATGGACGATATTCTAGGTCCACGTGTTGAGATTGCAGAAAAAATGGCAGAATTGGGAGCCAAAGTCTGGGACCCTGAAAAAGTTACAATCATCTCTGATCACTACACGCCCCCTGCTAACGCCAAACAGGCCGAAATCGTAAAATTCACACGCGACTGGGCTAAGCAGCACGGCATAGAGCACTATTACGAATTTTCAGGACCATGCCATCAAATAATGGTTGAAAAAGGTCGCGTTAAACCAGGTCAAGTTGTTGTTGGAACAGACTCACACACTTGTACTTACGGTGCACTAAGTGCGTTCTCCACCGGCATTGGTTCAACTGAAATGCTCGGGGTCTTAAGTACTGGTGAGATTTGGTTAAAAGTGCCTCAAACTATCCGTATTTCTTATAACGGGATTTTACCAGAATTTGTTATGGCGAAAGACTTGGCTTTATTAGCAATTGGTGCCGTCGGGCATAACGGAGCGACGTACAAAGCCATGGAATTTACTGGCAACACGATAGCACGAATGCCGATGGACGAGCGTCTTTGTATTGCGAATATGGCGGTAGAGGCTGGTGCAAAGAACGGTATCTTACCCTATGACAAAATAACGGAAGCTTACCTTGATGAAATCAACGCACGAGGTGGAGAAATCTTTCAAAGCGACGCGGATGCAGATTATGTCGAAACATTAAATTTTGACGTCAGTTCTCTTGAGCCGCTTTGTGCTTGCCCGCACGAAGTTGACAATGTTACCGAAATAAAAAATGTGAATAAAGTGGCCATCGATCAAGCCTATATTGGTTCATGTACAGGAGGTCGCTACCATGACCTCAAATTGGCTGCAGACTTGCTACGTGGCAAAAAGATCGCGAAAGGCTTACGCCTTCTTGTCTCCCCTGCATCACGTGACGTGTGGGAAAAATGTGCTAAAGACGGCATATTAAGTACCCTCTCAGAAGCAGGTGCAACGATTTTGGCTTCAAGCTGTGGGGCTTGCCTTGGTATCCATTCAGGTGCAATTGGTGCAGGTGAAGTGTGTGTCTCAGCTACTAACCGAAACTTTATCGGCCGAATGGGTAGCAAAGAAGGACAAGTCTATTTAGCTTCACCCTTGTCTGTCGCAGCCAGCGCCATCACCGGGTATCTGACCGATCCGCGCACGATTTAAGAAAGACCAGCTATAAGAAGTCAAGCCCTGAATAGGGATTGAAAAAAGA
>CAZNNL010000093.1:0-2939 GCA_964574395.1 uncultured Oscillospiraceae bacterium
GGTTTTCCCTCTGTTGCTGACTAATGTTTTACTTTTGAATTTATTATTTCCTTTTGCCTAGATTATTTCGCATTTATCCACAAACTTCTGAATTTTATTAGTTATAATAACGGTTCAAGAATTTGACTGAAGCGTGTGTACAAGGTATATTGTAGGCAACAGTACCCCACACGCCTCTCAAAGAAGCGAACCAGGTGGGGTCTTTTTATGTCATCAACACAAGCAAACCGAGAGTTTCTTAAACCAGCTAAGACCTTTGATGAGCAATTGGACATATTAATTTCGCGAAACTTAATTGTTGATAATCGAACGAGAGCGATTAATATTTTAAAACAAGTAAATTACTATAGGTTTAGCGCATATAGTCTCACTTTGTGAGATAAAGATTTATTTTTACCAAACACTTCCATCGATAAAACATACTCAATCTACCTTTTTGATGCTCAATTAAGACATTTGTTATTTGGAATAATAGAACCGGTTGAAATATTGCTTAGAACTCAATTTGCGTATCATTTAGCTACAAAGTATGGAAATACTGCCCATCTGGACCCATCACTATTCGATGACAAGTCACTGTTCCTGAAAACGGTATCTGAATTATATGGTCAGATTTCAGAAAGGGCGTCAACGCCTAGCATTCAACATCATTTAAATAACTACGGTGAAACACCTATCTGGGCTGCTGTCGAGTGTATAACATTTGGGGCATTGTCTAAATTGTATGGGAATCTAAATCATTTAGATCAGAAAAGTATTTCACAAGCGTTCAACACAGATATAAATAAGTTGCCTGGTTGGTTTCAAGCACTTAGTTATTTACGCAACATCTGTGCACATTCCTCACGAATTTATGGCATTAATCTAAGGTATAAAATCAAGCACTATTCATCTAGTACAATTGACCCGAACAATAATGTTTGGAATATGTTAATAGCATTAAAAAATATTTATCGTAAAAGTAATCTTTGGACTTCTTTTTGTGATTCCCTCAATATTGAAGTTGAGAAACATAAAGATGCTATAGATTTAAAGGAAATTGGATTTCCAATTAATTGGTATCGTATACTTCTATCAGAAAACAAAATGTGATAACGTCAGAATAATCCTGTTACTTCAATCTCAAAAACACCAAGCACACCAGAATCTGCTATTCTTATGTCTATGAAAATCACACTCGTTTCACTCAATTCTCAATATGTGCATTCGTCACTAGCTGTTTGGTATTTAAAAGCAGCTTTAGAAAAGTATGCGCAAACACCGCATCAAACAAGCATTGTTGAAGGCACGATTAACGAAAAAACAGACGCTGTCTTAGAGCGCATCTTAGCAAGCGAACCTGATTTCTTGGGCTTTTCGACCTACATTTGGAATATCAAATATGTCTCCAAGCTGCTTCCCTTCATTGAGGCCACCCTCCCCAACTGTACTATTGTCTTAGGTGGGCCTGAAGTTACATACAACCCAAAGGAAGTTCTGGAACGCTACCCAGATGTTGATTTTGTCTTGGCAGGTGAAGGCGAAAAGCCAATTGCTCGCTTGGTGGATGCAATCGCTACGCACGGTGACTTAAACGAAGTGCCTGGTTTAAGCAGGCGAAGTCTTGATGGCGTAAAAACCAAGACTCCACATATGGGAAATGAGATTGAAATTTCACCTTTTACTTCAGATTATTTCGAGGCTCTGGAAGGGCGAATTGCTTATATTGAAACTAGTCGCGGGTGTCCGTATTCGTGTGCGTTTTGCCTGTCTGGGAGAGAAGACAAGTTACGTGAGTTACCATTAGAGCGCGCCTACGAAGAAATCGTCAAGTTATCCAATGCTGGTCCTAAAACCATTAAGTTCGTCGATCGCACGTTTAATGTTAATCGCCCGCGCTGCCTGGCAATTCTGCAATTCATTTCAGACAATTACAACGTGAAAATACCGAAAGGTGTGACATTTCATTTCGAAATTGCTGGCGACCTTTTAGACGATAAAACGCTGTCTCTTATCGAGCAAGCTCCAGCTGGGCTTTTCCAATTTGAGATTGGTTTACAGTCTATGCATGAGAATACTTTGGCAAAAGTAAGGCGCAAAACCAACATGACCAAA
Organism: uncultured Oscillospiraceae bacterium; assembly: GCA_964574395.1. GTDB lineage: Bacteria > Bacillota > Clostridia > Saccharofermentanales > Fastidiosipilaceae > JAXGQD01. The sequence continues at coordinate 2,095 of CAZNNL010000093.1, forward strand.
CTCAAGTCTGCCGTCTCCCGTCTTATTAGCTGTGGAAAGGCGCACGTCCACCTTGACCTTATTGCCGGACTTCCTGAAGAAGATTTAACCGGATTTTCTTCAAGTTTCAATGATGCCTATACATTAGGAGCTCATGACCTACAATTGGGCTTTTTGAAACTAATTCACGGCAGTGCTATGCGAGAGGAAGCAGAAATCTTCCCCTGTCGCTTTGATCCAGAGCCGCCTTATGAGGTGCAAGAAACACCCTGGCTCAGCGATGATGATTTTCGCATTTTGCATCTTGTCGAGAGCGGTTTAGCAAAGCTACACAACAGTGGACGCTTTAAAGCTACTCTGGACTTTCTAACTAAAGATTGTGGAACAAATCCCTTCAATCTTTTTCTCCAACTTGGCACCCTCATTGCAGAGGCAGAGGATAAGTTAGCGCGCAGTCTTTCATTGGAAGAATTGACTGACTTGGTTTTTGAAGAATTAATTCGAGAAATGCCAGAAGCACATGACAGATTAAGAGGCTTAATTTTAGCGGATAGGTTTGCTTCTACAGCAACGAGTTTTTTGCCACACACTTTACGAATAAAAGACGCACGATTTACTAACATTAAACGTGCTTTGGAGAAGCTTTATCCACGACCGACCAATACCTCTCGGGCAATAGCAATTCTCTATGACGGCAGTAAAGACCAGGTTCTTTATTGTGATCACAAGGATAAGGATCCGGTTACGGGGCTTTACCCTATACGTATTCTGCCATTATCTGAGTTAGGAATCGTTTGACCACTTAACACGAGCCTCTTTCTTCCATGGCAAGCCCTATGACTCCGATGCACAACATCTAGCACATA
>CAZNNL010000094.1:0-2721 GCA_964574395.1 uncultured Oscillospiraceae bacterium
ACCAAAGAAGAAGCCTAATGTGGGGCTTCTTTTTGCCATTATGATGCTTATTAATAATAACTTTCACAAAGAAATCCATAGAAATTCGATCTGTTTGAATGCCGTTCACTTGTATTTACTGCGCCCAAGAACACAGGAGATTCTTGTAAGCGCTTCCAAGATTTGTGGCAAAATTCGAACGAAAACAACCTAGATTAACAAAACAATCGCTAAAAAATTGACAGAGTTATTTCTACCTAATACCATTAGTCAAAGTTTAGTATATTTACTGATAGTAAGGAGAGTACTTATTGTGGATTGTGCAATTAAAATAAGTACGATGAACGTACACCTTATTGATGACGAGAGTAAGTTAAAGGCTGTCGTATCAGTAGTGTTGATGGATTGTTTTGCCATACATGGCATAAAGGTGATTGACGGGCCAAATGGCTTGTTTGTTGCTATGCCAAATAGACGCAATAAAAATGGTAGTTACAGCGACATCGCGCACCCTATTAATCGGGAGTGTCGCAAGCACTTTTCGGATAATATTTTGCAGGCATATTTTGAGGCGAGGAACAATGGTTTTGCCGAAGAGATTGAAGTGGAGGACCACACGATTTCTTTTGATACCGAGACCATGGAGCTTAGCGATAAGCAATAAAAATAATACTTGACATCAGGTCGTTACTCTTTTAGCATGAGTTTGCGAATCGTTCGCAACTTTAAGGAGGACATCTGATGTTTTTATTTGGCAAAACCCCAACACCCCCCACGAAACCTCGCGCTTTTAACTCGCTGATAAAATTACTTTCCATCACTTTTACCCTAAGCCTACTGTTTAGCGCATGCACCCCAGCTAATTCCGCCACGCCCAGTCAAGATGCTAGTGCAGCGACCACGAACCCAAACAAAAAGACGATCTACACAACAATTTATTCAGTCTTCGATTTCACGAAGAAAATTGCCGGCGACGACTTTAACCTCGTCATGTTAATGCCGCCCGGAACAGAAGCACACGATTGGGAGCCTGGACCACAGGACATGGCCAAACTGAGCAAAGCCGACGCCTTTATCTTTTCCGGTGCAGGCATGGAACCCTGGGTTGACCAAGTCGCCTCCGTTGGAAGTTCAGAGCTGATGCTGATTGACAGCTCGAAGAATGTCCCCTTGATCGATGCCCATGCCGATGCTGAGCACGCTGAAGATACGGATGACCACGACGATCACGAAGCCGAAGATGCAACTGAGCACGACGACCATGATCACGAAGATGACGACCACGATCACGAAGCTGAAGACGATCATGCGCACGATGGACATGATCACGGCCAATTTGACCCACACATTTGGCTCGATCCCAAGAACGTCAAAATTCAGATGCAAACCATCGCAGACGCACTCATACAGCTCGATCCCACAAAACAAGCAGCGATCGAGAAGCGCTTGAAGGACGAACATGCTAAACTCGACGCTCTCGATAAGCAATTCTCCGAGGTTCTTAAACCTCATGCTGGCAAAACCATCATCGTCAGCCACGAAGCCTTTGCCTATCTCTTCAAAGCCTATAACTTAAATCAACTCGGCATCGAGGGACTACTTGCATCCAGTGAGCCTAGCCCTGGTCACATGGCCAATCTAATAAAGCTAGCAAAAACTGAAAAAATCACCGTTGTATACGTCGAACCCCTGAGCAGCTCAAAAACCGCAGAAAGTCTAGCCACTGAAATCGGTGGACGCGTTGAGCAATTAGATCCATACGAAGGACTGACAGCCGAAGAAGAAGCAATGGGCAAAGACTACTATACCGTGATGGAACAAAACTTAAAGGCTCTGTTGGGTGGATTTGACGGGGAATAGTTTTGCCAAAGTTAAAAAAAGTTACATTTCATTAATAAAGTCGTGTATAATTAGGTTGTCGCGTTATATTTTACGATTCTTTAACAAAGCACTTGCGATTTTCTTGAAAAAATAAGATACTAACAAACAGCTTGCAAATACCAAGGTTAATCCATCGCAAGCTGATTATACACGGCGCAAGCCAAAAGATTGGAGCCTGATATGTACGACATCCTTGGCAATCTCAAAAAGGGTCTGACTCAATTGGTAGTTTTGAAACTTCTGAATGAAACCGACGAACTTTATGGTTTTCAAATTATCAACGCCATTGAAGAAAGTGGGTCGAAAGCATTCCGCCTAACTGAAGGTGCACTGTACCCCACCTTACATCGCATGGAACAAAGAGGTCTAGTTAGTTCTCGTAAAGAATCATCTGGTGCGAGAATCCTGAGACGTTATTACTCGATAACAGATACGGGAAGATCACTTTTGACTAGCGACATCAAAAAGTACAAAAACCTGTCACACGACATGGTAAAGCTCTTGAACCTCTAGTTCAAAATTACGTCCGTTCGTAATCCGATTCAGGATATTCAAGCGAGCGGATGTTAATATTTAAAACCACATGTTAATCCTTTGATTCTTTGCTGCTTGACTGTTGTGCGTCGACATTGAATCATAATAATATATAACAAAATATTTTGGCAAAAACAGTTGACACAAAGAGAACTTTCCCTTATATTAGTCTTTGCCGCTGAGAAGCGGCGCTACGGGAGCTTAGCTCAGCTGGTAGAGCACCTGCCTTACAAGCAGGGGGTCACAGGTTCGAGCCCTGTAGCTCCCACCACAATGGCGCAGTAGTTCAGTTGGTTAGAATGCCAGCCTGTCACGCTGGAGGTCGAG
>CAZNNL010000095.1:0-2565 GCA_964574395.1 uncultured Oscillospiraceae bacterium
TGCAAAACGCGTTCCACGAGAGCCACAAGTTTGCTGTTTTCGGAACCATTGCCGCGCGATGATCAGAGCAATCAGCGCTCCAGAAAGAGCCACCCCCTGATAACCAAGAGATGGCTCCCGGCATCAACGAATTGATCTCATAGATTTTTCGTTATTGATAATGATTTTGTTGGCCTGAGCTGATAACCTGTCTGTAATAGCTTCAGCAACTACAGGAGTCGGTATCTGATCGAGCCATTCGGCAGGATTGAATTGCGAAGCAATAATTGTTGATCTGTGATTATTCCTGCGATCAATAATCCAAAGTAGTTCCTTTGATTCTTCATCACTAATCGGGAAAAGTAACCATTCATCAATGATTAGCAGTTCATATTTGACAAACTGTTTGCGCAACCTATGATAGCAATCTACCCCTTTGGCCTTAGCGATACTCAACTCATCTAAAAGGTCTGGTAATTGGACGTACCTGGTAGATATTAAACGTCTGCAGGCGGCTTGCCCAAAAGCTTGTGCTAGATATGACTTGCCGGCGCCAGTAGGACCTACAATAATTATATTTCGAGCATGTGGTATAAAATTACAGGACGCCAATTCCAAAATGAATTTCTTATCCAGTTTACGGTCATCGTTATAGTCAATGTCTTCAACGCAAGCGGATGCATTCTGAAACTGCGCTAATCGTATGAGCCGATCTAGCTTGTTATGTTGTCTTCTACTGAACTCTTGATCTACCAAAAGCCCTAGACGTTCGTAGAAGCCCATCTCCTGATATGCGGATATATTTTCCTGTTGCTCAAGCGCATCGACCATTCCCGTCATTTTCATATGTCTAAGTTTATTGATTGTTTCATTATTGATCATTGCTTTTCACCCCCAAAATAATCTGCTCCACGTTGGAATCCTCTTTTTGACTGCTGCTTTTTCAGTGGTTCTAACGTCCGGGATTCAGCCTTGTCTAAAGATTTGTCCAATGTGTTCTTTATCTGCTGATATGTTGGTGATGATGTCCGAGATAGGACTAGAGAACATGCGCGTTCCAGTCTCTGAACCCCATATTTGCTTTGAAGGTTCATTACGCCAAAGCATGATCGATATGCTTGTTGCTCAATAACGGCTCTGTCTAAAATTGCCGCTATTACTCTATTCGTTGCTGATCCAACCTTATCTGACCAGGCAAGAAACCTCTCTCTATCCCAATCCGCAAAGAATAATTTGTCAGGCGGCATATGATCTCTTACCGTTGAGTAATCACTTTTACCCCATAACCTCTTATGTGACGCAATTCGCTGATGGTGATAGAATATTTCTATCGTCAATTGAGTTGCCCTTACGTCTACTTCTTCACCTAAGTACTCAAATGGGACAGAGTAAAACTTACGTTGATAAGCGACATGGCAATTTGGTTGAACTTTAGCTTTGCCCCACTCCGATATTTCGTAGGGAGATTCAGGAAGCGAGAGCATGTAGTCTTTTTCTTCGCCAAGATAAGTACTCCATCTGCTCTCGCTCTTTCCTGATAATGTAGCTTCATTAACTTGTTCCAATGCTGTCCTTACGCGCTGTTGCAGGTCTGAAAATGACAGTATCTGAGCATTACGCATCTTGGCCAGGATCTTTCGGGAGGCTATTAGCACACCATTTTCCACAGAGGCTTTATCTTTGGGCTTTCTCACTCTTGCAGGAAGTATTGTTGTGCCGTAATATCCAGCCATTTCTAAATATGTTCGATTCAAATCTGGCGCGTAAAAGTTTGATCGGCTGACGCCTGTTCGTAAGTTGTCAGGAATGATGGTCTTGGGAACAGCACCAAAGTATTCAAATGCACTGACATGTCCGTTGATCCAAGAAGGCATCTTTTCATCTCGGTAAGGATTAACAAAGATCAGTTGGCTGCAAGGTAGAACAGCTACAAAGAGAGAGGCTTCAGTCATTTTCTCCTGCTCTACATCGTAGAATGCAATCTTTGTTCCAGCCCAATCTACTTCCATAGATAATCCTGGTTTATGCTCAAGACGTATGGTTGCCTTATGAATCTTGGCATATTTGTGATAATAGCGCCGGAACTGTGTCTCCATGTAGTAGCGCTCATTACTTTGCTGACATTTTTCTACATACTCTTCCCACAACAGTTTTAGTGTTACGTGTGGTTTTGCCAGCTCAGAGTGTACATACTCGTAGTCGGGCATGTTGAATGTTGTATCGCGGGTTTGAGACTCTTTGCCAAGACTTGCCGAGAATGCAGCGGCATCAATAGCCTTCAGGTCCTCTAGTGTAAGCCAGCCTTGAGATTCCGCATGTCTGACGAGCAGTGCCACTGTGTTTCTTGAAACATGATGTGTGGATGCTACTCGTCGCTGACTGAGCCCGCTGTACACAGCTCGGACGATTTCTAGGTTGTTAGACATTTTTTAGTCCTCCTAAGATAAATTCTGCTTTTAGCAGTAATTTCATCTTACAAGAAGACTGTTATTTTTGGCTCTGCATCTGCGCTCTAGGTTGCTCTGGCATCGCGCGCTAATGGCTCTACAAGTCCGCGCGCATGGCTCTATTTCAACGTGTTTTGCA
>CAZNNL010000096.1:0-2404 GCA_964574395.1 uncultured Oscillospiraceae bacterium
AATCACCGTGTCCAATTTCTACCCCCTCTGTGTCCAGTTTTAGCTTACCACTGCAAATCCCCAACGATTCCCCCCAACTATAGCGAAGATTTTGACCACCCAACGGCTCCTCACAAGCCAAAAGAGGTCAATATTTGCGTTAAAACCGACTCCCCAACGATTTCCTCTGACTTTAGCGGAGATTTTGACCACCCAGCATCAATCCTAACACTGGCTACTGAGGCGCAACACTAACCTCTTCATCCACCGCACCGTCGGCTGGCCCTTCCCTATTCAGCAGCATAAAAATCAACGAACTCAGCGGCGACACCATGACCAGGCCGATGCAGCCAACAAAGGTGTTCAGGACTTCTGCACCGATCGCTTTGGTGGAAAACAGGTTGTACATTGGCGTCCCCTGCGCCATGTACACCATCATAATAGACAAGTACGAACCCATGTAAGCCAAAAGCAGGGTCGTCGTTTGGGAACCGACTACCGTGCGTCCAATGCGAATTCCGGAGCGGAATAAAGCCGCGTGTGTGATGTCTGGCTTATGATGCACCACTTCATCCAATGCCGAACAAATATCCACAGCTAAATCCAAAATTGCTCCGGAGCAACTCAAATAGACGGCTGCTTGGAAGAGGCCGCTTAAATCTAAATTGGGAAAGCCTGCGTACAGCAACGATTCCGCCCACGGCAAGGTTGTTCCATCGATGTGCAAGACATTGGCAAAAACAATTGCGAAACCCGCTGTAATCAAGGCCGATGCCACTGAGCCCAAAATCGCCGCTAAAGAACTGCGGTTCAAACCGGAAACTAAAAAAATAGTCGTTACAGTAATAACGTTACCTATAACTAAAGCGACCAACAATGGTGGATAGCCTTTCAAAGAAAGCGGGACTATTAACTTCCATATTGCTAGTAAAGCAAAGGCGAAAGACAAGAGGGTTCGCACGCCTTTCCAACCGGAAAAAATAACAAGTGCAAGACCGAACAGCGCGATTAAGATAATTTCTCCAGGTATCCGATGATGGTCCACCATAATGGCTGAGCGGATAGCGTTATCGTCGTCACGTTCTAGTAGAAGCATGGCTTTTTCACCAGTGACGAATAGTTTGTCTTGTTCCATTTTGCCAGAAAGTAGATTCACTGCCGTAACGGTTTCGCCTTTGTGTGAGCCTGATTCTATATAGACTTCCGCTGATTGTTCGCCTTGCTTGAACATCCCCATGCTGACAACCTGTTCGTTATTTACCGAGAGAACTTTAGCGGGTACATTCTCCGCGTTGTAATACATTTTCTTTTCGAAGCCTGTGTCGATGAGTAAGAGGATGGCTAGGGCGATTAGGAGGAGGGTCCCGAAGATGATGTTTTTTCGATGTTGCTTAAAAAAATTCTGCATGCGCTTTTCTTTCTTCCTTCACTAGGTGTGGTCGTTATTGCGAACGCTTGTAGACAATCGCTAGTTTAAAACACGGAAAAAGGCCGGTCAGTGCCGCACCTTTTTCCTTCGATTGACTACCGTCGTAGTCGCGTTAAGTTTTATGTTGAGTTAGTGGGGTATTATTCGGCTTGGAGGCCCATGGCGGACATCATTTTGCCAAAAATATCTGTGTTATCGTAATAACCACCGAAGGTTTCTGCAGCTGCGCCTTGAGCATACATAGCAACAGGGGTGCCAGTGTGTGCATAAGAGGTCCAGCCAATACCTGCTTTATTGTTCAAGAGGTGGGTCAATGTGACGGATAGAGGATCGTAACCACCGTAGAGCATACCGGTTTCTTGTGTGGTAGTACGTGCGTCTTTCTCGAGCATTGATTCGGCAAAAGCATTCTTCAATTTACCTAACTCGTATGCGGATAAGGTAAATTTATCTTTGATTTCGTCGCCTTCTTTAACTTCTTCGTCAATTACTAAACCAAAGTTATCTTTAATCATGGGGACAACTTCTTCAAATGTCATAGCGGGGTTGGCTTCTTTGGCTTGCTTGAAAGCTTCGTCGAAAGCGATGTAGGACATTTTTTGTTTGAGCATCATGTCGAGTGCAGTTTTGTAACCCGTGGTGGCGTAGCCGATTGTAAGTCCACCTGTTTCATGGTCGCCGGTAACGAGGATGAGGGTTTCGTCTTTGTGGTTGTTGTAGAAATTGACGGCTTCTTGGATAGCAGCTTCAAATTCGATAACTTCTCTAGCTGTGGTAGCAGCGTCGTTAGCGTGGCAGGACCAGTCGATTTTGCCAGACTCGGTCATCATGAAGAAGCCTTGGTCACCTTCTAATACTTCGATGCCTTTTTTAACCATGTCTTTGAGGCGAATGTCGCTGTCATTTTGGTCAATGGCGTAGGTCATGGCACCGTCGTCTTGCAGAGCATTGCTGACAGCATAAGCTTTTGTACCAGCGCTTAATTTGTCGAAATCT
>CAZNNL010000097.1:0-2231 GCA_964574395.1 uncultured Oscillospiraceae bacterium
CGTGTTTTTTTGTCTACTTCTATTAGATGTTGGCCTCTAATAGATGTTGGCCTCTAAAAACTGGGGATAGCTGATTTGCCATTCTAAATGCTCTAGTAACATACACTGGTATCTGAAATACAAGTCCAAATGGTAGAATACTTAGAGATTCAAAACTTGTAGCTAAATTAATGACCTGGAGACAGTTAGATGAAAAAGATAAAATGGTGGGTTTGGCTTATTATTGCAGTTCTAGTGCTCGGAGTAATTGGTGCAGCTTTTTACCTTGGAATAAGCAAAAGTAATACGAATAATAAGGCAACTTTAACAATGCATGATCATACAAAAGAAGCAGCGGATGCAACTGTTCAAGAGTCGAAAATCGGTGTTCCTATAACTGTTAATAATGTGACGGTTACTCTTGAAAGTGTCACTTACGACAAGGAAGGCTCCCTATTAATTAAACCAAGCGATGATATGGAATTCGTTAATCTGCAGATAAGTGTTGCAAATGGTGGAGAAAGTGAGATAACTGTTCTTCCCTTGCATTTCAAAATAAGAACATCTGCTGGCGATATTCTAGATTATGATTTGGGTGCCCGACTTTCAGAAGAGGGTGAAGCTTTAAGTTCAATGTACTTGGCTGGCGGGGCGAAAATGTCAGGAATTATCAGCTTTGAAGTCCCTATAAACGCTAGCAAAATGTATTTGCGCTATTATTCAAATGCTTTTGATGACGATCCGCAATTTGAAATTGTTTTTAAAGAATGAAAAGGGCTCAAAACAAAATTCACACAGCATCAAAATAGCAAAACCTGCAAACACATTGTTTACAGGCTCTATGGTGGCTGCCGATGAAGGATTTGAACCCTCACAAACTGAGTCAGAGTCAGGTGTGCTACCGTTACACTAATCGGCATTATTTTCTAGAATTTCTACTAGACAGCGTGTGAAATAATACCACAAAATAATGGTACCTAGCAATCCTATTATTTCAACGTGATTTAAATATAACGCAACGAATCCTATTTCCTCGTGATTGAATCATCTCGCAACTAGGACAAAGAAAAACCCCGCTTCCAATATCAAGGAAACTGGGGTTTTTCAAAAATTAAGTTTAGCTAAGCTCTACTCTTGTGGAGCTCTAACAAATGTCATTCACTTCTTGTGGAGCTCTAACAAATGTCATTCACTGGACAACTATTAATTGTCATCCACTGGACAGCTAACTATTGCAGCTTGCCGCCGGCAATTGTGAAGTTCATCTCATACTTTGTGGCAAAATCAGCTGCTGATGCACCTGCCATATTTTTGTAGAGGTTTGTTGGCATTGTGTTGCTAGCACCATAACTGTACTTTCCATTTTTTGTAGCGCCGTCATAGGTGAATTCACCTGCGCTGGAACCATCGGCACTATAATATGATTTAGCCAACTTGTTATCTTTGAAAGCAATACTCATTTGATACGTTTCTGTACCTTGTTCAATAACTCTGAAATCTACGGTACCAGAGGCTTCGTCAAAGCTAAGTAAATTAGTTACTACAAGTCCTTCGGCATCTTTGAATTCCGTGATACCTGTCACGCCATTATTTTCAAGTCTTAACAGCTCCACACCCAGTTCTTTATAGCCCTCAGCTGTTTCTGCCTTGTCATATGTTTTAGCCCAGGGAGCGCTAGCCAACGCCATGGAAATATCTCCACCAACCAGGCTTAGACTTACCATAAAGATTTCAAAATCTTCTGAATTGAATGCTTCGATCGCTTCATTTTGCAATTCATTATAGGCTTTATACCACTTTTGGAATGGGCTCATATCTTTTTCGGCTAGAGTCGAAAAACTTGGAACTTGAATGCCTTCTACGCTTGGCAATTCAAACTCGCCACCTTCACCCATTTCTGCGTCAAGTGATGCAAGCATTTTTTCTAAGTCGCTAAGATCTGGATCTTCTCCACCTTCTACCGTGGCATCTGAACTTGCTTGGCTTTCGGAAGCAGTAGTTAGCACTGTCGTGGGTGCTGCTGCTGTTGTGGTCGTCTCTGCTGCAGTTGTACTTGTCGTGGTAGCTAAAGTTGTTGTGGTTCCTCCACCGCAGGCTGCCAAAGTCGTCACCGCTAAGACAAGAGCTAATGATAAAGTTAATATTTTTTTCATTTTTATCTCCTTTTATTTCTGATATGTAATTGGTAAATCAAACATAAATTTAATGATATATGAAAACGTTTTATCAAAAGTCTCATACTAATACATAAT
>CAZNNL010000098.1:0-2206 GCA_964574395.1 uncultured Oscillospiraceae bacterium
CAGAATTTGCCGACAAGGTACCACGACCCTGACGGACATCAATATACAAGGAGAAATTAATCATGTCCAACACGATTTCTGGTAGAAGCCTTAAATATGGCAATAACATTAATACCGACATTATTTCACCACCAGCCTACATGGAATTAGCGTTACAAGAAGCTGCGAAATTCGCTATGAGTCCGGTAGATCCACAGTTTTCCCAAAAATGCAAAGCAGGTGACATTTTCGTTGCCGAAAACAATTTGGGTTCGGGTTCTAGTCGTGAAACAGCCCCTTTAACACTAGCTATTCTAGGAATACGCACTATCATTGCAAAATCCTACGCACGTATTTTTTATCGCAACTGTATCAATCTGGGAATTCTCGTCATCGAGTGTCCAGAAACAGACAAAATCTCCTATTACGATGAATTAGAAATTGATTATGAAAAAGGTCTAATCAAGAACAAAAGTACAGGAGAGACTTACACCTGTAATCCGGTTCCTGCCCACATTATGGCATTAATCGAGCGAGGTGGCCTTGTAGAACATCTCAAAGAAAGACTCGCCTCACATTAACAAATTACAGCTTAACGGCTGACATATTGACAAGAAGAATCTAGAAATTTGATTTCAAAATTGAAAGGAGTTTTCATGCATACCGAAATGGAAATGATTAGATGCGCAATAGTTCGAGGAGGCACCAGTAAGGGAATCTTCCTCATGGAGAATGAACTACCTACAGATCCTGAGCTGCGGGATAAAGTAATTCTCTCAATATTTGGTAGTCCTGACATCCGTCAAATCGACGGATTGGCAGGTGCAGACGTACTCAGCAGCAAGCTTGCGATTATTGGACCTAGCATGCGTGAAGATGCAGATGTTGACTATACTTTTGGTCAAGTCAGCATGGAAAAGGCTTTTATTGACTACGGTGGAAACTGCGGGAATATCTCTTCTGCGGTTGGTGGTTTTGCCATTGATATGGGCATGGTTAGGCCCGTGGATCCAGTAACAACCGTTCGCGTCAGGCTTACTAATACGGATAGAATATTGACTACCGAGGTTCCGGTAAAAAATGGTAAAGCTGCAGTTGAGGGAGATTATGCCATTGATGGTGTTCCCGGAACAGGGGCTAAAGTCACTTTGGATTGGTCGGACGTCGTTGGTGGAATTACTGGTAAGTTACTTCCAACGGGTAATGTAAAAGATATCATCACAGCTTCTGGTAAAGACTATACCGTTTCCGTTGTCGATGCCGGGAACATAGTAATCTTTGTGCAAGCCGAGGAAATGGGACTAAGCGGAATAGAAACACCAGCTCAAATAGAGGCCTCCGCCGAACTAATGGCGCTTATTGAAGAAGTACGCGGGAAAGTATGTCAGAAAATTGGTTTAGTAGAAAAATGGGAAGATGCGTCTGTGATAACCCCTTATCAGCCGTTTTTTGCCATGGTGAGCCCCGCTGCAGACCACATGTGTTTTAATGGTACAGAAATCAAGAAAGATGATGTAGATCTGGTTTCAAGACTCTTATTCATGTTACACATGCATAAGGCATATCCAATTACTGGTACTGTGTGCACAGGTGCAGCTGCCAAAATTCCGGGAACCGTGGTAAATGATCTACTTTCAGATGAGGCTAAAGCAAACACAATTCTACGCATTGGGCATCCTAGTGGTATGCTTCCTGTAGAGGCTGAGGCTGACTACTCAAAGAACGAAACTAAAATCACCCGTGTTGGCGTTTATAGAACAGCGCGCATGATTATGGATGGTTATGTTTACGTTCGAAAGTCTGTTTTCAAATAAGCTAAGCGTGTAGCTTCCTAAGCGCTTTATGCTGATCGGGATGTGACTAATGTTGCATCCCGTTTGGCATTTTTCAAACTAAAGCTACACTGAATTCGCGAAATGAAGCTCCCCCCTTGTCTGATGACAAAAAAGCAGCTTGTGCGATAGTTTGAAGGTATAGACCCAGTAAAATTGACAAAAATACAAGTTGTGCGAACAACAATGGCATCCGAAACCCCAAAGCACCCAGATTTCGGCGTACAAGCTGATTTTTTGACGAAAAACACACGCAAAACAGATTTTTCGGCGTACAAGCTGTTTTTTTGTCAATATCAGCGCTAGTCAAGGCTGCTCCATTCAATATCAGCGCTAGTCAAGGCTGCTCCATTCAACATTCAGCGCCATCCAATTCAGAACAGAAACACTGCAAC
>CAZNNL010000099.1:0-2156 GCA_964574395.1 uncultured Oscillospiraceae bacterium
AAGCATTGTAGAAGTCCCAAGTGACAACTCTCTATCGTGAATTAAATCGTAAAGAAGTATGCTTTCTTTTTCATCTACAGATGAGAGCATCCAATCGTCTACTATAAGCAAGTTACACTTTTTGAGTTCTTTTATTAGTCTATTCTGCCTAAATTCAGAGGCCATTTTTAAATCTTCTAGTAACGTGCGCATACGCGTAAAGCGAACAGAATATAACTGTTTGCAAGCGAGAATACCTAAGGCACATGCTAGATAGCTCTTTCCACTACCTGTTGCCCCCATAACCACGATATTCCTCCCCTGACTAATATAATCACAGGAGGCAAGCCGCATAACAACAGAACGGTCAAGCATACGTCCTTCCGCATAATCAATATCGGATATGTGTGCAGATGGTTGTTCAAATGAAGCTTTGTGAATAAGGCGTAATAGCTTGGCGTTGTTGCGCCTAGCATCTTCTCGATCAACCATAAGCGTAATAAGTTCATCAGCAGAAAGTGTGACCAAACTCTTATCTGCACATATTTCTTGGTAGGCTTCTGCCATACCAGTTAAACGTAAATTATGTAGTTTTTGGCATGTTTGATTATTCATTTTTCCCACCCTTTCTGAGGTTGCGTATAAAAGCGTGTGCGTCATCTTCCTCATGAACTACACCTGTAGGTTCTTTTTCGCTTAGTTCCTGTTTGAAAATATGTTTGATTGTTTTATAGCTAGGAGCAATCGATTCTCCTAACGTTGAGGCAAATGCTAACGCTCTAGTGCAAGCGGACTCAAGACGTGTTTCACACTGGTTTCCTGAGAGTTTAAGAAGTGCCATACACCCTCTAAAACTATGCTGAGGGATTTCGTAACGACCTAGCATGAGGCGAATAACCTCCTCTGTAGCAGGACCTATTTGTTTTGCCCAACGCATAAAACGTTTTTCGTCCCATTCCAAATACGTTTGATGAGCTGCAGGCATATGTTCCTTGCAAGTGGCATACTGACCAGTTCTACCGTATAGGCGTTTGTGGCTTGCTATACGTTGATCTGCTTTATAGATTGCAACAGATGTTGACGATAGCTTCACGTCAAGTTTTTGGCTGATATACTGGTAGGGTACAGAATAAAACATGCCGTCCGCTGCGATGTGGTAATTGGGCTGGACAGTGGCTGTTTTCCAATGAGACATCTCATACTGTGCTTGGGGAAGCGGTGTTAGTAGAGCTTGTTCTTCTGCAAAAAGTGTAGCTCTACTACCCAACTTCTTTTGAAATTGATGTGAATTAAATTGCTCAAGATGTTCGTGAAGACAGTTATTAAATTCTTCTAGTGTAAAAAAGGCTCGGTTACGGATTTTACCTAAAAGATTATTCGCAAATTTCCCAACCATGCTTTCAACATTCCCTTTATCTCTAGGTTTGGCTACTCGCGCTGGAAGGATAAAGGTATGGTAATGCTCGGCCATTTCTTGATAGTTCTTTTGAATTTGCGGCTCTGTTTTGGAAGCTTTGCTTACGCCTGTCTTTAAGTTGTCTGGCACAATTGTTTTAGGCACACCACCCAAGAACGTAAATAGATGAATATGGGCTTGAATCCAAGCGTCTTGTTTCATGTTTAAGAAGCCTTCCGCATAACAGTATTGACTGTATGACATAGCGGCAACAAAGATATGGACAGGAACACTTTCACCTGTTGCAGGATCTTTCAAATAGGCGGTTGGACCTGCCCAGTCTACTTCTACCTGTTCACCTGGAGTTCTTGGAATATGCATGGTTGCCTTGGACTTTTTTATGTGTGTGCGGTACCCGTCACAATAGCGCGAATACATATAAGGACGCTGTTTCTTGTCGTGACACGTTCCACAATATTCCAGCCATAACATCTGTAGACTTACGCCCGTTTTACGCAACTCTTTTTCAATGTAGGCATAGTCTGGTTGTTGATACGCTTTCTTTATGCATTGCTTAGGATATAGACACTCAGCTATTTGGCTATCCGTCAGTTGCCCTGAAAGAATGCGCTCCCAACTAAGCGCTTGCTCCTGGGCTTTGTGGACAACGCTTGATACCGTGTTTCGAGATAGCTTCAGAACCTCAGCAATTTTGCGTTGACTAAACCCATTAGAAAACATCCGCAGGATTTCTCGATAATTGGTCATATAAAGACCTCCT
>CAZNNL010000100.1:0-1898 GCA_964574395.1 uncultured Oscillospiraceae bacterium
TCCTGTCAGCCTTGGCTTCTTTTTTGCATTGCTAAGAGGAGTGTCTGCCACGAATTGCGATTTCAAAAGTGGCAGAATTTGGACTACAGAGAAGAAATAAAGAACTCATATGCTTTTGCAAACAATTTTGCCTTGTTTATTCAATCGATAAATAATATGATGGTTAGTAAGGATTTTTTTCCTGAATAAGGGATATATCCTTACTATATATAAAGCTATGTAATCTAGGAGGTTTTATGGCACGAGGAATTCAACACGGCTCTAAGATAGCCATCATTGGGGCGGGAAACGTAGGCGCAAGCATCGCATATGTTATGTCAATCAAGCGCACTTGTGATGAGTTAGTAATCATCGACGTTGCTAAAGAAAAAGCTGAAGGTGAAGTTATGGACATCGTCCATGGTCTGCCCTTCCTAAATTCAATGACCATCAGAACAGGCGATTATTCAGATGTGCAGGATTGTGACATCATTGTATTTGCAGCTGGAGCAGGACGTAAACCTGGTGAGACACGTTTAGACTTAGCCGCTAAAAATTGTCGCATCGCTAAATCTGCCACAGATGAAATGATGAAATACTACAACGGTGGCGTTGTGCTGGTCGTCTCAAACCCAGTTGACGTCCTAACCTACAAAATTGCTAAATGGTCTGGCTTGCCCCGTCATCTAGTTGTTGGTTCAGGTACCGTTTTAGACGGCATACGTTTTAGAACACTCTTAGCACGTAAATTTGACATTGATATGAAGAACGTACATGCATATATAATTGGTGAACACGGCGAAGCGCAGTTCCCTGCTTGGAGTTTTTCTAAAATTGCAGGTTGTAC
This sequence comes from uncultured Oscillospiraceae bacterium, assembly GCA_964574395.1. GTDB lineage: Bacteria > Bacillota > Clostridia > Saccharofermentanales > Fastidiosipilaceae > JAXGQD01. The sequence goes on from CAZNNL010000100.1 coordinate 827, forward strand.
TATAGATGAATTCTGTAAGATTACTGGTAAAACCCTCACAGAAGACGAAAAAGAAGCTTTTGCTCAAGAAACACGTACCGCTGGTGCCGAAATCATCAAGCGTAAAGGCGCAACCTTCTACGGTATTGCTATTTCCGTTAACGAACTCTGTGCATCATTGCTACATGACCAAAACACCATCCGCACAGTCGGTGCAGTTCTTGAAGGTGAATACGGTATGCACGATGTCGTTCTAAATGTCCCCTGCGTAGTTGGGCATGATGGAATCGAGAAGATTTTGGAAATACGTTTACCAGAAGACGAGCAAGAAAAACTACAAAACGCCTGCAATAGTGTAAAGTCAGTAATTGAAGCTACTAAAGACATCTAAGCGTTTATTGACAACTAACTAAAACTGAAACGAAACTAAAAACAAACACAAAATCAAAAACTGTAAGAATGGCTTAGTGCACTTCTTGCAGTTTTTTCATTTCTTCTTCATAGTTTGCGGCCGTAAGTGGGCGATGTGGAATTCTGGCGGTATGATCAACTAGATACGCGATATTTTCTTGGCCAGGGTCTTTGCCCTCAGCTAATGCTATGGCGATATCCACAATGACGGCTGCTTGTTCTACCGCATCATTAACGACGGTGCCATACAGTGTCCCGGCATTGACCGCGGCCACGCCTACAGGCGTTGCATCTATTCCGAAAACGTAAGGGTCTGCAATATCGCTGCCTGCTTGTGCCTCAATTGCTTTGATTGCGCCTAGCGCCATATCATCATTATTGGCTAGAACAACTTCAATCTTGGGTCCAAATTCTTCAAGCCAAGCACGCATTTTATTGTACGCAGTTGTAAATTCCCAGTTGGCAGAGTCGCTGACAATTTTATCCATGTTGATGCCCGCTTCGGTGAGGACTGCTACAGAACAGTCTGTGCGGTAGAGCGTGTCTTGGTGACCGGGTTCGCCTTCTAGCATGACGTATTGGATTTTGCCATCATTATTTTTATCAACCGCAGTGAAGTCTTCCTTGAGTAAATCGAGCAGCATTTGGCCTTGCAAGTGTGCTGAGTCGACGGCCGAAGTAC
>CAZNNL010000101.1:0-1769 GCA_964574395.1 uncultured Oscillospiraceae bacterium
ACTTGTTTCACCTGCAAAAACAATCGGACGAGTCAAACAGTTCTATGGGAACTTCTTGGTTGTGGCCAGAGCCTTAACCTATGTAAAGAGCCTGGGAAAAGAAGGGATTAAAACCACGAGTGAGCAGGCGGTCTTGAATGCAAACTATCTGAAATCACTGGTCGAGGACATCTTTATCTGCAAAGACGGTTATTGCATGCATGAATTCACCGTAAGTTGCCAGAAAATCAAAGAGGAAACAGGCGTTAGTGCCTTAGACATTTCAAAAGCCATGATTGATTATGGCGTACATCCGGCAACTATGTACTTCCCCTTGGTTATTAAAGAAGCCCTGATGTTTGAACCGACTGAAACGGAAAGCATTGATACATTGAATGCACTGAGTGATATTTTGCATAAAATTGTGGAAACAGCTTATAGCTCCCCCGAAGAATTGCATGCCGCTCCTGTGAAACAACGTATTAGACGTGTTAACGAAGTCGAAGCGGCCAGAAATCCTGTCTTACGCTATGAAGCGTCGGCAGAGGAGTAGGCCAGTTACATTAGATTAATCGATCAAACCAAAATGTTTTAGAGCGTTGGCTATACCGTCATTGTCTTCGTCGTCAGTGACATAGTCAGCGCTTTCTTTAACAATATCTTTAGCGTTGCCCATGGCGATGCCGATACCTGCTTCGCGGAGCATGCTGAGATCGTTGCCACCGTCTCCGAATGCCATGCTGTCTTTGGGGTCTATGCCAAACAGCTCGCAGACTTCCGTCAGTGCGCTGTGTTTGCCAATACCTTTAAGAACAACGTCAAAAAACGCATCGTCCCAGCGTGTCCCGTCCAGATTTTTGGTTTTACTAAGAAATGCTTTTTCACCTTCTGGATCTAAAAATACAGACGCGGCATAGATTGGCTGCTCCAGTGCTAGGCGTGGGTCCAATACCTTTGGTAGCGGGAAATCATGTTTGATTGAATCTTCACGAATTAAGTCATTGAGGACATTAACAAAATATCCATCTTCGGTTACAAAATAGACAGGTACTTCGGTGTTGAGTGCGAAATCTACCAACACGGCCACGTCATCTCGCTCCAGCTGATGTTTGAAAATCACACGGTCTTTGTCGTAACAATACTGACCATTGAGCGCTACGATAAGATCAAAAATATCCACGAACGACTCCGGTACTGTTGCACGACCACGCCCTGTGGCAACACAACAGATAATTCCCTTAGCCTGCAATTCCTCGATTGCCTTAAGCGTAGATTCTGCAACTTTGTGCGTTGTGCGGCTGATGAGCGTTCCATCTATATCAAAAAATACAATTTTTGTCATGATCCTCTATTCCTGTTCTATCAATAATTAGTAGCGAAACCCACATACTTGTTTGAGTAAGCGTTTCGCTACTATTGATAATAACGGATAAAGGTTAAATTTCAAATTTCCACTCATTATTCAGCGAAGTCCAAACTAATCGAGCCCATGCTGACGATTAAGAACAGCCTAGAAGAGGGGGTGGTCGTGTGTTGGATACCGTTTAGTTCGCTGCGCACACTATTTACTCTGAAGGAGCCAAGTGACACTTGCGTTTGATAGGTGGTTTCTGATAAGGCTTGGTTTAGGTCAAGCTTGATGCTTCCCATATCACACTTTAGGTGGTGTTCGCCTAGGAGTGTCGTTTTGCCACGAAGATCACCCATAGAAACGCTAATTTTAGAAGCATGAATCACCGACTTATCCAATTGGAAGGACCCCATTTTTAGTTCCGCATCCAAGTTCCCGA
>CAZNNL010000102.1:0-1644 GCA_964574395.1 uncultured Oscillospiraceae bacterium
GGCGAAACTTGCTTAATTCAGTCACCTGGATACGATTTAATTCAAACACCCCAATCTTGCTTAATCCCTACACCCTAATGCGGGTATATTCAGTCAGTATAATTCGGCTCACTTCAGACAGCCATCTCCACTAAGATAAAAGAAAACTTAGAGGAGAAAAAGATGTCAAGGAGCCTCAACGAAATGAAAATTAGAGAAGCGCTACGATTGCGCTCACAAGGTTACAACAACAGCCAAATTGCCTCAAGTTCAACTGTCAACTGTGCGCGTTCTACGGTGGTTGAGCTATTCAAGCGATGCGAGAACGCTAAGCTTAGCTTTGAAAATATTGGTGAGCTATCAGATAGTGAATTAGAAGCACGCTTATATCCACGAAAGCACTTGGCTAGAAATCCAAAACGTGACTTAAACGAAGCTTACTGGCTCAAACGCGTAGCAGAAAGCGGTAAAGATGTTCAATCGATTTGGCAAGATGAATACCTGCAGCAAAACTTAGAAGGTTTAAGTTATGGGCAATTTTGTAGTCGACTCAAACAATGGCGTAAAGAGAGCTGTCCAGACTTGAACTATCCAAAGCAACGTAAAGCTGGAGAAGTTATGGAGACGGACTGGTGCGGTGATCTGGCCAAGATACTCTACAACAAAGAACTAGGATGTTTCCAAGACGTTCACTTCTTTGTCGCGATATTGGGCTTTAGCCAGAAAATTTTCGCAAGAGCTTACAACGATGAAAAGCAAGCCTCTTGGCTTGACGCACATACCCGAGCACTAGAATTTTACGGAGCCGCTCCACTCATTGTAAAACCAGATAATACCAAAACAGCCATCCTTAAACCTGATCGTTACGAGCCAGAAAAGAATCCCGCCTTTGCATGTTGGGCAGCCCATTACAGGGTAGCTATCGTACCTGCTAGATCAGCTAAGCCGAAAGACAAAGATCGCGTTGAAGATGCTGTAGGCTGGTTTGAGAAAAAGGTGCTTCCCAAACTCAAAGAACAAATTTTCTTCCAACTGACTGACATCAATCGTGCCATCCTTATAGAAATTAAAAAACTAAATGACAAGCCCTACCAGAGAAGGCCTGGTACGCGTACGGAAATATTTAGGGAAGTCGACTTACCCTCGATGCAGTCTTTACCTGCGCATGCCTTTGAGAATCCTGAATTGAGATGGGTCAAATCCTCAAAGAATGGCTACCATATCCATTTTGACGGGCATCAGTACAGTGCGCCCTACCAACTTGCAGGTCAAAGGCTACTCCTATCTGCTTCCGATAAGACAATAGAGTTATTGTACGACAACAAGCGCGTAGCTCTTCATAATCGCTGTTATTTACACAATCAATTCTACGTTACGGATCCTAATCACATGCCGGAGAGTCATCGCGCACAATATTCTACTGATTGCATGACTGGTGAAAAATACATCAAGTGGGCAGCAGGTATTGGACTGCATACAGAACAAGTCATAACTGCTTTGCTCTCTCGCTATGAAATCGAACAACAAGTTTATCCGTCTTGTATGGGTATTCTTCGCTTGGCTAATAGGTACTCTCCATTTCAATTAGAAGCCGCCTGTCAAAAGGCATGTCAGATAGGCATCGGCAACTATAAACAAATCAAATCCTACATCCAACAAACCGAG
>CAZNNL010000103.1:0-1619 GCA_964574395.1 uncultured Oscillospiraceae bacterium
TCCTTGTATATTGATGTCCGTCAGGGTCGTGGTACCTTGTCGGCAAATTCTGTTACTCCCATAAGCCACGTGGGATAATGGATTCGTGCAGTTGAGGGCGTCGCCTGTTCTCCTTGAGATAAAGTCTCGTCCGAAAGACTGACGCCTCAGCTTTACGGGTAGGATTCGAATTAGCTGGATGGGAGTTATGTCCCGTATCTCTAACAAGGTAGAATTCCCGTAAAGTCTCGTGGAAAACCTCTCTGCAACTTTTTTGAAAAGGTGGTGCACGCGGTGTATTACATTGGCATCGATATAGCCAAAAGGTCTCATGAAATCTGCTTCACAAACGAAACGGGCGATGTTCTGGACGGTAACTCGTTCAATATCCCAAACACAATCTCAGGAATCGACAAGTTCCAAAAGAAACTCAACAAGTTTGGACTTGCGCCTGACAACGCCCTCGTCGGCATGGAAGCAACTGGTCATTACTGGTTGGTCTTTTATTCCTGGCTTGTGGAGCAAGGCTTTGACGTTAAGGTCATTAATCCACTGGTGACTGATGCCTACCGTCATATGCTCATCCGCAAGGTCAAAAACGATCGGATTGATGCGGAAGTAGTTGCAGCTGTCCTAAGACTAGGTGAGTATCAGGAAACAACGGTTGCTGACAATGACACGCTTTCCTTACGGCAGCTCTGTCGATTCAGACTTTGGCAGGTTGAGTCCTGCAGCAATCTCAAGCGTAAAGTCATTGCTTTGCTCGATCAAATCTTTCCGGAGTACGAGAATCTGTTCAGTGATGTCTTCGGCATGAGTTCAAGAGAACTCTTGAAGACTTACACAACGCCTGAAGAGATTGCCAGTATTCACACGACCAAGCTGAGTAACATCCTTACGAAAGCGTCACAAGGGCACTTCGGCAAAGAGAAAGCGCTGGAGATTAAGGCTGTGGCCAAGCAATCACTTGGCATTACCGTCGGCGTTGACGCCTTTGCATTCCAGCTTCGACAAATCATCGAACAAATCGATTTTGTTGAAATCCAGATTGCGAAGCTTGACCAAGAGATTGAGGCTTACATGAACGCACTTCAATCTCCCGTCATGACCCTGCCCGGCGTGGGACCGGTGTACGGCGCGATTATTCTTGCTGAGATTGGCGATATAAACCGCTTCCCAAGCGCCAAGCAGATTGTCTCATACGCTGGCCTCGATGCCACCGTTTATGAATCCGGTGAATTCAAGGGACAGCGTTCTTCTATCTCCAAACGTGGTTCGCCCTACTTGCGCAGAGCACTCTGGGGAGCCGCATTTGTTGCCTCTTGGTCAGATCCCGAGCTGAAAGCTTTTTATCAACGTTTACGTTCCAGAGGAAAACACCACGGTGTCGCTATCGGAGCGGTGGCTAGAAAGCTATGCTACCTGCTCTTTGCCGTTTTAACCGAAAATCGACCTTATGAAGTAAGGAGCTGATTTGCCGTTTATCCACCTCGCTTCAGAGCCTTGTTCATTGGCTCTGCTTTGGCATGCACACATCTTATTCAGTTTCCAAGGTTCGTTGTCATCCAGCGCCTACGCTGCTTCTTATTTCTTTCTTTTTTCAATCCCTATTCAGGGCTTGACTTCTTATAGCTGGTCTT
>CAZNNL010000104.1:0-1526 GCA_964574395.1 uncultured Oscillospiraceae bacterium
CATCAAAGTGGAAAATCCTCAAGGAGGCGATGACAGCCGAAGCATGGGACCCTTTATTGATTGTAATGATTGCAAGCAAAGCGTCTACTACATCAATTTCAACCGCAGTAAATCAGGCTGTACGCTAAATTTAAAAAAGCCAGAAGCCAAAGAGATTTTTAAAGAGATGGTCAAAAAGTCAGACATCGTAATCGAAAATTATCGACCAGGAACGATGGAGAAGCTTGGACTTGGCTATGAAACGCTTAAAAAAGTGAACCCCGGGATAATTTATGGTAGTGTATCAGGCTTTGGTCATACAGGTCCCTACAGTCACCGTGCAGGTTATGACATTATCGGTCAGGCAATGGGCGGGTTAATGAGCACAACTGGTTGGCCTGATGGAGAAGCTACTAGAACAGGAACCCCCATGGGTGATGTTTTAGGTGGTCTAAACCTAGCCATCGGTATATTGGCAGCGCTACACCGTAAAGAAAAAACTGGCTTAGGTGAAAAAGTAGATAATGCACTGGTAGATTCAGTCGTTTCAGCAATGACCAATATCAATATGATTTACCTCGCAGAAGGTCGTATTCCTCAACGGATTGGCAATCGCTACGAATCAACATATCCTTATGACTCATTTTCAGCTAAAGACGGAAGTGTCATCATTGGCGCAGGAAATGACAAACTATTTTCTCTCTTATGTGAAGTTATGGGACAAAAGGAGTTGGAACTAGATTCACGCTTCTCTGATATTTCCGGTCGTGTAAAAAATCATAAAGAACTCAAAAAAATTATCGACGACTGGTGTCATGCATATGAGATCGACGAAGTAGTCAGCATGCTTAACGAAGCAGGTGTACCGTCAAGTCCAGTCAATAGTTTGGATCGTGTTGTTAACGACCCTCAACTCAACATCCATCGCAACATGTTCCCAGAGATTGAACAAACAGGAATTGGGTCTATCAAAGTGACCAATAACCCTCAACGTTTAAGTGAAACAATCTCAGGACCCAGCAAAGCTGCTCCTCTACTTGGAGAGGATAATACGACAATTTTCAAGGATTGGTTAGGCTACAGCGAAGATGAATTGACAAACTTAAAAACGTCTGGCGTGATTTGATGAGGAGTCGTTATGGAAAATAAACACATCGACATTATTGAAGTCGGGCCTCGTGACGGCTTCCAAAATCTAAAAGACTTTCTTCCAACAGAAGAAAAAATAGAATATATAGAACAGCTCATTGCAAGCGGTATCCGTCATATCCAGATTACAAGTTTTGTCAGCCCCAAAGCGATACCTCAAATGCAGGATGCTAAGCAGGTCTGCGAAGTTCTGCTTTCACGTCATGCAGAAAAATATTTAGATTTATATGCTCTTATTCCTAATTTACGTGGAGCACAGAGCGCTTGGGATGCTGGACTGCGTAAAGCAAACAATGTTATTAGTCTGTCTTCAAGCCACAACAAAGCCAACATCAACAGGACACACGACGAAAGTTTTTCAGAACTTGCCGCTATTCGTGAGCAGTTTCCTGAAATGG